>CAYQQT010000355.1:0-4696 GCA_964419375.1 uncultured bacterium | reverse complement strand
CGCGGCGAAGACGTCCTTGCCTTCGGGCTTCCGCAGATCGAGACAGATGCTCTTCTTCCCGCGGTTGTAGACGGTGAAGTAGACGCTCTGCCCGCGCACCATCGGAGGGTGCTTGCGCGTCTCCTCGCCGCCGATCGCTTCGATCTTGATGACCTCGGCGCCGAGGTCGGACAGGATCATGCCGCCGCGCGGCCCCGCCTGAAACCGCGCGAGCTCGAGCACGCGGATGCCGTCGAGCGCGAAGCTCATTTGCTCGACCGCACCTTCACGCGCGCCGCTTCCTCCTGGAGCTCCCACGGCGAGGTTGAATCGCGATCGCCCCAGCCGCGCGCCATGGCTTCGATCAGGATCTGCTCGCCCACGGCGGCCATCGGCATCGGGACGTCGTATTCGCGTGCGAGCGCCGTCGCGAGGCCGACGTCCTTGCGCGCCAGCTTCAGCGCGAAGCGCACGGTGTCGAAGTCCCCCTTGAAGACGACGTCGGGGATCATGTGCGAGAGGATCAGGCCCTGACCGAACGACGCGCCGCGGATCGCCTCGAGCAGCGCCTCAGGCTTCACGCCCGCCTTCACGCCGAGCGTGAAACCCTCCGCGATGAGCGAGCGCGACAGGATGCTGATCATGTTGTGGACGAGCTTCGCGATCGTGCCGCAGCCGATCGCACCCATGTAGCCCACGTTGTTGCCGATGGCGCCGAGCACGCCCTTCACTTCGTTGTAGACGCCTTCCTCGCCGCCGACCATTACTTGAAGGCTGCCGCGCTTGGCGCCGACGACGCCGCCCGACACCGGAGAGTCGAGCACGTGGACGCCCTTCTCCGTGAACGCGGCGTGGATCTTCCGCATCACCGTCGGCGAGTTGGTCGAGAGATCGGCGTAGACGCTTCCCGGCTGCGCACCTTCGAGGATGCCACCCGCGCCGAGCGCGACGGCTTCGACCTCCGCCGGGCCCGGGAGCGACGTGAGGATCAGCTCGCCCGCAAGCGCGACGGCCTTGGCACCGTCGGCCCACGTGGCGCCCGCGTCCAGGTGCGGCTTCGCCGATTCGCGCCGCACGTCGTAGACGACGAGCGTGTGGCCGGCCTTGATGAGGTTAAGGGCCATCGGCCCGCCCATGTTTCCGAGCCCGATGAATCCGATGCGCATGCGTTAGCCTCCGACGATCCCGCGCCCTCGGAGCGCGGCGACGTCATCCTTGGAGAGTCCGAGGATCTCCGAGAGCAGCTCGTCCGTGTGCTGGCCAGCGAGCGGCGGCGCCGTCGTCGGCGCGGGAGACGCCGACAGGTGCACCGGGCAGCCGGGCAGACGGAATTCCCCGCGCGTGGGGTGATCGATCGTGTGGATCTGGCCGCGCGCGTTCAGGTGCGGATCGTCGAGGACCTCGCCGGTGTCGAGCGTGGCGCCGCACGGCACGCCGGCCTTGCCGAGAATCGTCATCACGTCGTGCTTCGTGCGCGCCCTCGTCCACGCGAAGATGATCTCGTTGAGCGCGTCGCGATGCTCCCAGCGCGTCTGCGGGTCCTTGCCGCGCGGGTCCGTGAGCAGGTCCGCGCGGCCGATCGCGGTGACGAAGTCACGCCACATGTCCTGGTTCATCGGCTGCACGTAGATGTACGCGTAGTCATTGGGGCCGCCCGGCGCGCAGGGATACGCGCCACCCGGAATACCGCCCATGAGCCCGTTGCCGCGCCGCTCGCTCGGCTTGCCATCGCGATAGTGGTCGACGTACCGGCCGCGCAGGAAGTTGGCGACGACCTCCTGCATCGCCACTTCCACGAGCTGTCCCTTGCCCGTGCGCTGTCGCTGGATGTAGGCGGCGAGGATCGCGCCCGCCGTGTGGATGCCGGTGCCCGTGTCGCCGATGGCGGCACCACAGCGCACCGGCTCGCGATCGGCGAAGCCGGTCACGCTCATCACGCCGCCCGTCGCCTGCGCGATCATGTCGAAGCTCTTGTAGTCGTGATACGGGCCGGAGAGCCCGAAGCCCTTGATGCGCGCGACGATGATCTTCGGATTCGTCTGATTCAATGTTTCATAGTCGAGGCCGAGCTTCTCCATCAGCCCCGGCGCGAAGTTCTCGACCACGACATCCGCGTGCTCGACCATCCGGAGGAACAGCGCCTTGCCGTCCGGCTTCTTGAGGTCGATCGTCAGGCTGCGCTTGTTGGCGTTGAAGACGAGGAAGAACATCGCGTCGAGACCGGGCACCTCGGGGCGATTGCGGCGCGACTGCTCGCCGCCCGGCGGCTCGATCTTGACGACGTCGGCGCCGAGCCACCCGAGGAACTGGGTGCACGTCGTGCCCGCTTCGAACTGGGTGAGGTCGAGGATCCTGATCCCGCTGAGGGCGCGCGCTGTGTTCATGGCGTTGAGTATCGCTCAGCGCTGCCGTATCGTGCAGGCCTCATGAAACTCACGACCGACGCCGGGCACGTCGGCATCGGCGAAGCGCACGGCCCCTTCCTCTTCCAGGGCGCGGAAGGCCTGAAGGCGGTCAACACGGTGCTGCAGACGAGCACGCCGCTCGTCGTTGGCCAGGATCCGTTCGACGTCGAGCGGATCTGGCAGGACCTGTTCGCGCTGACCTACACGAGCGTGCGCGGCATTCCCACCCTGGCGCGGCAGGCGCGCGTGCTCGTGACGGCCATGAGCGCGATCGACATCGCGCTGTGGGACCTGAAGGGCAAGGCCGTCGGGCGCCCCGTGTACGCGCTGCTCGGCGGCGCGCTTCGCCAGAAAGTCCCGGCGTACGTCACCGACTTCTACTATCGCGACGGCGAGAAGCCGGACGACGTGATGCGTGAGGCAGAGATGTACGTGAAGCTCGACTATCGCACGGTGAAGGCGAAGGTCGGCGGGCTGACGCCGGAAGCCGATGCCGAGCGCGTCGGTCGCATCCGCCGGGCGGTGGGCAAGGACGTCGCGATCATGCTGGACGCCAACCAGGGCTGGAATCTTCCTACGGCGATCCGCGCGGCGAAGCTCTGCGAGCCGCACGACATCTTCTGGCTCGAAGACCCGATGCCGTGGTTCGACGAGCGGCACACGCTCGCACGCCGGCAATCGGATGCGCGTGCTGGCGACGATCGAGGATCCCCGGGTCGTGGAGCAGATCCTAGCCCACCTGGGGTTGCCCAGCGAGCCGACGCGGGCGGACCCCGCCCAGCCGCCTCCGGCCTCCGCTGCAAACCTCTTCGTCGACACCCGCGCCTGAGCGCCCGCCCGTCGGCCTTGATACGCAGCGCGACGCGGTGCTACGTGGTCCGGCCTGTGCACTCGGTTGGGTCCGGGGTCCCCGCCGGACGACGGACGGCCCTTCATGCGGGTTGAGGGCCTGTTCATGGCGTTGAGGCGCGGCCGTATGCTGGCCGTACGCTGGGTTCCGCGCCGCCGCAGCGCGCCCTCGATGCTGAGAACGGCCTTTATGTCGCCTCTCTTCCTGCTGGCCGTCGGGATCGCGGCCGCGGCGGGGCTCGCGCTGTTCGTCTCGCGCAGCGTGGCGGCGCCGCTCGCCGACGTCGAGACCGCATGGCGCGCGTGGGGCGCGGCGACCTGGAGACGCGCGCGCCCGTCGCGAGCAACGACGAGATCGGCGCGGTCGCCGAGGGCTTCAACCGCATGGTCGAAGGGTTGCGCGAGCGCGAACGCATCCGTGACACCTTCGGCAAGTACGTGAGCCCCGAAGTGCGCGACGAGATCCTGGCGGCCGGGAGCTCGCAGGGCGGCTACATCCGCGAAGTCACCATCCTCTTCAGCGATCTCCGTGACTTCACCCCGTGGGTGGAATCGCACGCGCCGGACGAGGTGGTGCGCGACCTCAACACCTACTTCACGCTGATGGAGGGCGCGATCCGCGCGCACGGCGGGCTCGTCCTGCAATTCATCGGCGACGAGACCGAAGCGGTGTTCGGCGCGCCGCTGCCGGAGCCTCACCACGCGGACCACGCACTCGCCGCCGGTCGCGACATGCGCCGGCGACTGGAGGCGTGGAACGAGACGCGCCGCGCGGCCGGCCGCGTGCCGCTCCGCCACGGCATCGGCATCCACACCGGCGAGGTGCTCGCCGCCTCGATCGGCAGCCCCGAGCGTCTCTCCTACGCCCTCGTGGGCGATCCCGTGAACCTTGCCTCCCGGATCCAGGGCCTCACCAAAGAGGTGGGTGGCGATCTGCTCGTCAGCGGCGAGACCGTGCGCCGATTGAAAGATCAGTTCGCGCTGGAGGCGTTGCCCGCCGTGCGCGTCAAGGGACGCTCGGCGGAAGTGGAGGTCTATCGTGCCGCCTGACGTCAAAGCGCTCGGGTTCGACGTGTTCGGGACGGTGGTGGACTGGCGCTCGAGTATCACGCGCGAGGGCGAAGCGTTCGGGAAGAAGCACGGAATCTCCGTGGACTGGGTGAAGTTCGCGGACGCGTGGCGCGGGCTCTATCAGCCGTTCATGAACAAGGTCCGCCACGGCGAGATCGGCTGGACGAAGCTCGACGACCTCCACCGGATGGCGCTCGACCAGCTGCTGAAGGAGTCCCACATCACAGGCGTCGCGGACGCCGACATCGATCACCTCAACCGCGCATGGCATCGCCTCGATCCGTGGCCCGATGCGGTGGCGGGCCTGACCCGGTTGAAGAAGAAGTACGTGCTCACGACGCTGTCGAACGGCAACGTCGCCTTGATGGTGAACATGGCGAAGCGCGCGGGGC
>CAYQQT010000354.1:1867-4708 GCA_964419375.1 uncultured bacterium | reverse complement strand
CGGCCCCGGCGGCGGACGATGCCGCTGCGCTGGAGCCGGGCGAGGGGTGGTCACGCGTGGAGGCGGGCACATGGCTGGCGCGCACGCTCGAGGGATTGCGCGGGCCCGCCGGGCTGGCGGCGGCGGACCCCGGCGCCGACCTTCACGGCACATTGCGGCCTTATCAAAAGGTCGGCGTGTCGTGGCTGGCCTTCGCCTCGTCGCTACGGCTCGGGGTCTGCCTGGCCGACGACATGGGGCTCGGCAAGACCATCCAGGTGCTGGGGCTGCTGCTCCTGCACAAGCGGCGCGCGCGCGGCGGCGAGCCGCCGCACCTGCTCGTGGCGCCGGCCTCGCTCCTCGCCAACTGGCAGGCCGAGATCGATCGCTTCGCGCCCTCGCTCTCGACGCTCGTCGCGCACCCCTCCGCCATGCCGGCGCGCGAGCTCGCGGCGCTGGGCGATGCCGATCTCGCCCGCACGGATCTCGTCATCACCACGTACGGGACGCTGGCGCGCGTGGAAGCGCTGCGGATGCGGCAATGGTCGCTGGCGATCCTCGACGAGGCGCAGGCGATCAAGAACCCCGGAGCGCGGCAGACGCAGGCGGTCAAGGCGTTGAAGGCGCACGCGCGCATCGCGCTCACCGGCACGCCCGTCGAGAATCGTCTCGGCGATCTGTGGTCGATCTACGACTTCCTCGACCCCGGCCTGCTGGGCTCGGCGCGCGAGTTCTCCGCGTTCGCCAAGCGGCTGGCCGAGCGCCGAGACGAGAGCTACGCGCCCTTGCGCCGGCTGATCCAGCCCTATCTTTTGCGCCGGCTCAAGACCGACCGCTCCGTCGTGGCCGACCTGCCCGACAAGACCGAGGTGAAGGCGTTCTGCCTTCTGTCCGCCCGCCAGGCGGCGCTCTATCAGAAGACCGTGGACGAGCTGGAGGCCGCCATCGCGGACCTCACGCAGGGCATCGAGCGGCGCGGACTGGTCCTCGCGTATCTCATGCGCTTCAAGCAGATCTGCAACCATCCCGCGCACTGGCTCGGCCAAGGCGCGTGGGACGAGGCGGGCAGCGGCAAGCTCGCGCGCCTGCGCGAGATCGTGGAGGCGGTGGCCGCCAAGCAGGAAAAGGTGCTCGTGTTCACGCAGTTCCGCGAGGCCACGGAGCCGGTGGCGGCGTTCCTCACCGGCGTGTTCGGCCGCCCCGGGCTCGTGCTCCACGGCAGCACGCCGGTGCGGGCGCGCGGGGGCCTGGTGCGGCGCTTCCAGGAGGACGCCACGGTGCCGTTCTTCGTGCTGTCTCTGAAGGCGGGCGGCTCCGGCCTCAACCTGACCGCCGCCTCGCACGTGGTGCACTTCGACCGCTGGTGGAACCCCGCCGTCGAGGACCAGGCGACCGACCGCGCCTACCGCATCGGCCAGCATCGCAACGTGCTCGTGCACAAGCTCGTGTGTCGTGGCACCGTCGAGGAGCGCATCGACCGGCTCATCGAGGACAAGCAGAAGATGGTGCGCGGCGTGCTCCAGGGCGGCGCCGAGACGCTGCTCACCGAGATGAGCGACGAAGAGCTGATGGCCATGGTCGCGCTCGACCTTCGTCGGGCCACGGCCGAGGCCTGAGAGGGAGGACGCGCGATGCCGTGGCGCGGCAGCGATGACTGGCAGTACTACCCGCCGTATGTGTCGGTAGCGGACAAGAAAGCGCACGGGGCGCGGGCGCTGGCGAAGCTGCTGAAGAAGAGCAAGCGCACGGCGGAGCCGGTCGTCATCACGCACCGCAAGCGGCAGCTCTGCACCACGTTCTGGGGCAAGGAATGGTCCGATAACCTCCAGCGCTACGCCGACCTCGCCAGCCGCCTGCCGCGTGGGCGCGCGTATCTTCGCAACGGCTCGGTGCTGGACATGGTGATCGCGGGCGGCCGCATCGAGGCGCACGTGGCCGGCAGCGAGCTGTACCGGGTGACGATCGGCATCGCGCCCCTGGCAAAAACGGCCTGGCGCCGCGTGGTCACGCGCTGCACGGGACGGATCGGCTCGCTCGTCGGCCTGCTGCGCGGTGAGCTGTCCGACGACGTGCTCGCCGTGCTGACGCACGCCAGGGACGGGCTGTTTCCCGAGCCGCGCGAGATGAGGCTGGACTGCTCGTGCCCCGACTCGGCGGAGGTGTGCAAGCACGTGGCCGCGGTGCTCTACGGCGTGGGCGTCCGGCTTGACGCGAGGCCGGAGCTGTTCTTCGTGCTGCGCCAGGTGGATCAGGCGGAGCTGCTCAGCTCGGCGACCGCCGGCGCCGTGGGGCGCGCGCGCCCCGTCGAGGGCAAGCGCATCGCCGACGAGCGGCTGTCCGCGGTGTTCGAGATCGAGCTGGAGGACGCGCCGCCGGTGCGCGCAGGGCGCGCGAGCCGCCCGTCACCGAAAGGCAAGCGCGTCCGCGAACGGAGACGACAGCCATGAAGGCGCCACCTCTTCCTCTCTGGCGGATGATGCGCGTTCGATACGATCGCCTCGTCGATGCCGGTATCTTCGGCCCGGAGGATCGAGTCGAGCTGCTCGACGGCTTGCTCGTCGCCCGGCCGCCGCAAGACGCACGCCACGCCACGGCCGTCTTCCTGGTGCGCGCCGCCCTCGAGAAGGTCTTGGGCCGGGCGTATTACGTGCGCGAGGAGAAGCCGATCGCTCTCGACGACCAATCGGAGCCGGAGCCCGATGTCGTCGTCGTCCCCGGCCGGCCCCGAGACTACCGCGATGCCCATCCCTCGCAGCCTGTGCTGATCGTGGAAGTTGCCGACACGTCGCTCGCGCTCGACCGGGCGCGCAAAGGGGGCCTCTACGCACGGGCCGGGGTTGCCGACTACTGGGTGGTCAACCT
>CAYQQT010000354.1:0-1767 GCA_964419375.1 uncultured bacterium | reverse complement strand
CTCGGTCCGTCTGCTGCGGCGCCACGCGCTCGTCACACCGCTCAGCGCGGCCCGAGTCCGCATCCTCGTCGCCGCGCTGCTGCCCTGACCTCGAGACCTGACGAGGCCGGAACCTGGGTTACGCAGGGTACACGGCGAGACCGACGGCGCGCGCCGCCGCGGCCAGCCGTGCGTCGAACGCCGCCATCGACGCCGCCCGGGCGGACAGTGCCAACGCCAGGTGAAGCGCGTCGCCCGCACGGAGCGGCGTCTTCGTCAGCGTCAGCAGTAGGTGTTCGGCACGACGGTGGACTTCGCGGGTTAGCTCGACGTGCTGGTACGGCGGACCCGTGAGGCTTTCGATGACCTCGCGCTGTACCCCAAGCGCCTGTTCCGGGGTGACCGCGCCCTGGCGCACACGCCGTGACAGTGCAGAGGCAATCTCGGTCACCCCGAGATCAGATACGAGCAAGTCGTCCCGTTCCTCGACCACCCGCATGAAGTCGGCACTCTCCGGTTCGCGGAGGTACAGCTTGAGAAGCGCGCTCGTGTCGCAGTAGAAGGGCCCCGGCAGCGCCGCTCGGTACTCGGCTCGTCGCTCGCGAAGCCGCGCCGGCACGCGTGTTCTAGAAGCGAGCGTCGTCGCGGACCTCGTCCAATGTCGTCGAAAGCGGAGGATCGAACACCGGCATCCTGCGGCGGATTGCCGCCAAGTTCGGAATGCCTTTGCCGCGCGGGCGATCGGGCGGCACGAGCTTGGCCACGGGCCGGCCGTGTTCCGTGATGACGACCTCGCGGCCCTTCTTGACCTCATCGAGGAGCGCGGACAGGTTCTGACGGGCCTCGCGGACGCCTGCGGTTCGCATGACCAAGTGTGCTACATGTAGCACATTGCAGTCAAGCGCCTACACCTGCGCGACGGTGGGCGCCTCTCCCGCGACGGTGGTGCGTCGCATGTCGCGCGGCTGGTTGTCGTCGTAGCGTCGCACGCGGTGCATCATCTGGCGGTTGTCCCAGATGACCAGGTCCCACGGATGCCACCGGTGCACGTAGACGAACTTCGGCTGGGTGGCGTGCTCGGTGAGGTCGCGTAACAGGATGCGCGCTTCCGGCATCGGCATGCCGGCGATGCCGCCCGCGTGGGAGGACAGGTAGAGCGACTTGCGGCCCGTCACGGGATGCGTGCGGACGAGGCGCTGGCGCACCGGGCGGAACATCGCGCGCTCCTCTTCCGTGTAGTCGAGGAAGCCGAGCGAGCCGCGCGAGTACATCAGCGAGTGCTTGCACACGAGGTCCTCGATGAGCGCTTTCGTGGCGGTGTCGAGCGCATCGTAGGCAGCGCGCATGTCGGCGAACTCGGTGTTACCGCCCACCGGGTTCACCACGCGCGCCGACAGCAGGGAATACTTGGCGGGGATGGGGCGGAACGAGCTGTCGGAGTGCCACAGCATGTTGCCCAGGTTGAACAACCGCTGCCGTGAATCACGGTCGAGGGGCTGGCCATCACGGCCGAGATTGGACACGTCGTTCATGCCCGTCTGCAGGCGCTTGTCCTCGGCCTTCGTGATGTTTCCGCCGCGCGCGTCCTCGATCACCCCGAAGTTCCGGCTGAAGGCGATCTGCTGCTCGTCGGTGATCTTCTGCTCGTGGAAGACGAGCACGGCATAACGGTCCATCCCGGCCTCGATGGCCGCCACCTCGTCGCGTGAGAGCGGTGCGCTGATGTCGATGCCGGATACCTCGCCCACGAACACGGGATGGATCTGCTGGATGGAGATGCTCATCGGT
>CAYQQT010000353.1:0-4710 GCA_964419375.1 uncultured bacterium | reverse complement strand
GGCGCCGTCTCGCTGTCGCCGTTGATCACGCGGATATCCTCCGGCGGCATGCCGAACGCCTCGGCGGCGATCTGCGCGAAGCCGGTGTTCGTCCCGCTCATGTCCACGGAGCCGACGATGATGCTGAGGGTGCCGTCGCGGTCCATGCGGCAGACGGCGTTGGCCGGCTCGATGCCGCCCATCCAGCCGCCCACGGCGACGCCGACACCTATGCGACGGTGGCCGTCCTTGGCGGCGGCCGGCCGCGGGCGGCGCGCGCGCTCGAGCTGCAAGCCCTCCAGGCACTCGCGCAGCCCCATCTTCGGCCATGGCTGGCCGGTGACCATCGGGTCGCCGGGCCGCGAGGCGTTCTTCAGACGGAGCTCCAGCGGGTCCATGCCGATCGCGCGCGCCAGCTCGTCCATCTGCGACTCGACCACGAACGTGCCCTGCACCGCGCCCGGCGCGCGGTAGGCTCCCGCACCGGGTTTATGGGTGAGGACCTCGTAGCCGCGCAGGTCGAGATGCGGCACCTGGTAGTAGCTGCCCATGAGCAGGAGCGCGATGCCGACCGGCGCGCCCGCAAAGGCTCCGGCATCGAAGACGACGCGCCCTTGCATGGCCGTGAGCGTGCCATCGCGGCGGGCTCCCATCTTGAAGTCGAACACCGCGGAGGGCGCGGGTGTAGTGGCGAGGAAGTCCTCCGTGCGCGACATCACGACCGAGACCGGACGCCGGAGCCGGCGCGCGAGGGCGGCCGCGAGGGGCTCCAGCAGCACGAACTTCGCGCCGAAGCCGCCGCCCATCGGCGTGGCCACCACCTTGACCTCGTGCTCGGAGAGGCCGAGCACCTCGGCGATCTCCGAGCGCGTGAAGAAGAGCGCCTGCGTGGCCGTCCACACCGTCAGCATCCCCAGCGGGTCCACGGCGGCGAGCGCCGCCCGCGGCTCGAGGTAGCCCTGGTGCACCATCGGCGTCGTGTAGCGCCGCTCGACGATCACCTCCGCCTCTGCGAAGCCACGCGCGAGGTCCCCGCGGGTGAAGTGCTGCGTGCTGACGACGTTGGGGCCGACGTCCTCGGCGAGCTTGGCCCCGCCGGCGGCGGCGCCGTGCATGGCCAGCTCCTCTTCGCCGCCGGCGCCGCTCGCCGCGCGCACGCGCGGCGCGTCCTTGCGCATGGCGTCCAGCACGTCCACGGCCGCCGGCAGCGCCTCGTAGTCGACTTCGACGAGGGCGGCGGCGTCCTCGGCGATGGCGGCCGTCTCCGCCACCACCGCCACCACGGGCTGCCCGGCGAAGAGCGCGCGCTCCACCGCGAGCGGTGACTTGCTGCGCGAGGTGGGATCGACCTTGGCGAGGCCGAGGGCGGCGGCGCTGAAGACCCCGAGCACGCCGGGCACGGCGGCCGCCACCTTGGTGTCGATGCGGGTGATGCGGGCATGGGCGTGCGGACTCAGCACGAGGCGCGCGTGCGCCATGCCGGGCAGGACGAGGTCGGCGGCGAAGCGGGTGAGGCCCGTCACCTTTTCACCGCCGTCCACGCGGCGCAGCGAACGGCCGATCGATGAGGTCGTGGTCATGCTCCGTACGCTATCACGCCCGGCAACGCGCCCGCGGTGACCTCGGCTTTCCGCTCCAGGTGCGCCCTACGCTTCGATGTCCTCCCTACTCAATGTCGGCCGTAACGGAAATGCTTCCGCCCGTCGGCAATGATGAGCCCGACCGTGACGGGATTAGCGACATTCGTGAGGCCCGGGCCCTCGCGGTCGGGGCGACACGCCATCGATGACGCCGTCGAATGTGAACTGCTCGCCGTGCTTGCCCTTCTTGTCCTTCTTACCCTTTCCGGCATCGTTGCAGGCATTCGCCGATGCGTGGAATCGCCACGATGTCGACGCGCTTATGTCGTTCATGACCGATGAGTGTGTTTTCGAGGCGTCCGCAGGACCAGACGTATGTGGAACACAGCACAGAGGCCGGGAGGCCGTGCGCGCCGGCTATGTAGAGGTTTGGACGACCTTTCCCGACGCGCACTCGGGAAACGCACGCCATTTCTTGTGTGGGGATCGTGGCGTGTCGGAGTGGACATTCACAGGAACCCGCGTGGACGGAACCCGTGTCGAAGTCCATGGCTGTGATCTATTTACGTCTCGCAACGGCAAGCTTGCGCTCAAAAACTCCTACCGCAAGAACCGTCCGCCGGTTGCCAGCGCAATGCGTTGACACTTGTGCGCGGCAACAGTCAACGGAAGGACTCCAGGCGGGCCCTACCACGTACGACGTTCGAGGCACTGGGCTGCCTAACTATAGTTCGAGCGGACGCGCATGAAGCCGCGCGCCGCTCAACAAGACGTTAGGCCGCATAGGATACGAAAAACCGAGTGACAGACGAGCGCAAAGATGTTTGGGCCGCGGGCAACCTCTACGAGCCGTACGTGGGAAGGTGGAGTCGGCTCGTGGCGAGGGATCTGCTCACTTGGCTGCAGATGGCAGCGCGAAAGGACTGGTTGGACGTCGGGTGCGGAACCGGCGCTCTGACTGAAGTTATTCTTCAGCAGGCCCAGCCACGCATCGTCAAGGGTATAGACCCGTCGGCGGGGGTCGTCGAGCACGCGAGAGCACACATCCGCAGTTCCGTCGCTTCCTTTGAGGTCGGCGACGCCCAGTCTTTACCCACAGGCGCGAAGGAGTTTGACGTTGCCGTCGCTGGTCTGGTGCTCAATTTCGTTCCGCAGCCGCCGCGCGCCATCGCGGAAATGGCCCGCGCTGTCCGCGCGGGCGGTACAGTCGCTGCCTACGTCTGGGACTACGCCGGAAAAATGGAACTAATGAAGTACTTCTGGGACGCAGCAGTCGCGCTGGACCGCGCGGCCTTTGATCTTGATGAAGGCCGCCGCTTCCCGATCTGCCACCCCACTCCGTTGGCCGAGCTGTTCGCGCAGGCCGGATTGCACGCAGTCGAAGTGCGGCCGATTGACGTTCCGACCCGCTTTCGCGATTTCGACGATTACTGGTCGCCGTTCCTCGGAGGGCAGGCTCCGGCGCCTGGATATGCCATGTCACTGAGCGAAGGGCAACGTGGTGCGCTTCGCGACCGAATTCGGGCCAACCTTCCCATCTCGCAGGACGGGTCCATTAACCTCATTGCGCGTGCGTGGGCAGTTCGGGGGCAAGCGCTGGCGTGAACTCGATCAACACGACGCGGCAGCCCAACAACGGCCAGGCAGTTCGCGAGCGGATCGGCGCCCCCGCGCCGCCAAACTGGCGCGCCGAGCATCAGATCGTCGTGTAGCCGCCGCTGATGCTGAGGGTCTGGCCGGTGATCCAGGCGGCCAGGTCCGAGGCGAGGAAGGCCACGGCGGGCGCGATGTCGTCGGGTCGGCCCAGGCGCTTGATCGCGTACGCCTGGAGGATTTTCTCGCGGTTGGCCTCCCAGAAGCCGGGGTCGATGTGACCCGTCTCGATCCAGCCGAACGACACCGCGTTCACCGTGATGTTGGCGCGCCCGAGCTCGCGCGCCAGTGTGCGCGTGAGGCTCAGGACGCCGCCACGGGCCGCGGCCGTGATGCCGAGCTGCGCCTGGCCGACGCGCGCGGAGTCGCCGGTGATATTCACGATGCGGCCGCGCTTGCGCTCGACCATCCCGGGAGCGATCGCGTGGCAGCAGTTGAGGACGCCGTAGAGGCCGACGTCGATCTGCCGGCGCCACTCCTCGGGCGTGGTCTGGAGAAAGAACTTGCGGCTGACCATGCCTGCGTTGTTGACGAGAACGTCGACGCCGCCCCACTCGCCTTTCACGCGCTCGACCATGCGCTGGACGGCCGCGTACTCGGTGACGTCGGCCTCCACGGCCAGCGCCCGGCCGCCGGCGGCCCGGATGTCCGCCGCCGTCGCTTCCGCGGCGTCCTTGGAGCTCATATAGTTGACGGCCACCGCGGCGCCCTCACGCCCGAGCGTGAGCGCGATCTCGCGACCGATGTCGCGGCCCGCGCCCGTGACCACCGCCA
This sequence comes from uncultured bacterium, assembly GCA_964419375.1. Taxonomy (GTDB): domain Bacteria; phylum Methylomirabilota; class Methylomirabilia; order Rokubacteriales; family CSP1-6; genus JBBDXO01. The sequence continues at coordinate 724 of CAYQQT010000353.1, read as the reverse complement.
CCTTGCCCTCGAGCCCCAGCTTCATGCGTGTCCTTTCACGCCCTGCCGCCCGCTCGCGGCCCGCACGGCGTTCACGATGCCCTGGTAGCCGGTGCAGCGGCACAGCACGGCGGAGATGCCCTCGCGGATCTCGGCGTCGGTCGGATTCGGGTTGGTGCGCAGCAGGTCGACGGCAGTCATGAGCATGCCCGGCGTGCAGAAGCCGCACTGCAGCCCATGGTGCTCGCGGAAGGCCTCCTGCAGCGGGTGCAGCTTACCGTCCTGCGCGAGCCCCTCCACCGTCGTCAGCTCGGCGCCGTCGGCCTGCACGGCGAGCATGATGCAGGAGCGCGCGGCCTCGCCGTTGAACAGGATGGTGCAGGCGCCGCAGATCCCGTGCTCGCAGCCGACGTGCGTGCCGGTGAGGGCCAGATTCTCACGCAGGAAGTCCGCGAGCAGCGTGCGCTGATCGCAGCGACCCTCGCGCGCGACCCCGTTCACCGTCAGACGGACGGTGACCTTGTCAGCCACGGGCGACCCCCAGCGCCCGAATGAGGGCGCGCTTGGTGAGCACGCCCGTGAGATGGCGGCGGTAGTCGCTGGAGGCGTGGATGTCGGAGTCGGGCGAGACGAGCTCGGAGGCTCGGCGGGCGGCCGCCTCGATGGCGGCGTCGCCGAGGCCGTCGCGCTCGAGAATCTCCTCGGCGGCGCGCACGCGGACGGGCACCGCGCCCGCGCCCGCGAC
>CAYQQT010000352.1:0-4714 GCA_964419375.1 uncultured bacterium | reverse complement strand
GCGTGTAGGCGTCCGCCTGCTTGAGCACGCTCGAGGGCGGGTAGCCGCGATGGTTGTAGGTGATGACCCGGTAGCGGCGCGAGAAGTAGTGCACCTGCGGCTCCCACGCGCGCTCGGAGCCTGTCGGAATGTTCGAGGAGCGCCACGGCTTCGCCGGGGTGCTGCCGAGCGTAGGGGGCTTGGGGGGCCCTTCGAGGCCCCCCATCCAACTACTCGCCGCCGAACTCGTGGCTCCACACGAGCGGAAAGCCGCGGCCGGTCTCTTCGTAATAGATGTCGACGCCGTTGACGTGCTTGGTGGGCATGGGGGCTCCGGCGGGTTACAGGTGCGTGAGCCGCTCTTGCGGCGGCGGCGATTCGCGCCGCAGGCGGCGCGCGAGGATGTCGCGCGCCAGAGCGCGACCACCGAGGCCGAAGGCGAGGGCCACCGCGAAGACGAGGCCGCCGAAGCTGATGCCGAAGGCGACGAGGACCATCTCCTTGCCGATGCCCAGGTGCGTGAGCGCGGTGGCGCCCGCGAAGAGCAGCACGCCCCAGTGCACGGCGCGCGCGAGGAGTCGCGCCTCCGGCACGCGCGCGTTCACCGCCGCGATGAGCACGCCCTGGCTCAGGAAGTTCGCGACGAGCCAACCCACGATGAGGATGAGGGTGGCCGCGAAGAGCGGGGGCAAGAACGCGAGCAGGAAGGCGGTGGCGCCGGTGGTGCCGGGCAGGGCGACGGCGTCCACGCCCGAGCTCGCGAAGACGATGAAGATCGCCCAGAAGGCGACGAGCCCGAGCGCTTCGGAGGGCGAGCGGACGATCCCGGCGCGGCGAAAGGACGCGCCCACGCCGCCACGCTCCATGAGGCGGTCGAAGCCCACGGCGCGTGCGAGGCGGGTGATGACGGCGCGCGCGAGCCAGCCCGCGAGCAGGCCCAGGCCGATGAGCACCAGCATGACGAGCAGACCGGGAACGATGGCGATCAGCCGCTCGCGGACGCCGAGAAGACCCGACCACACACCGCCGCCCAGACCGTCGCTCATCAAGGATTCCTTTTTAGAGCCTACACCCGGTACAATGCCACGCAATGTATTGGAAAACCACGATCGCCGCCATCGTCCTCGGCTCCGTCGTCTCCGGGTGCGCGGGCTCGTCCGAGCGCCAGTGGATGAAGATCAACGAGAAGTACAGCACGGCTGATTTCCGCCGCGACCACGCCGCCTGCACGAAGAGCGGCACCCTCGACGACCCGTGCATGCGCAGCCGCGGCTGGGTCGACGTCAATCCATCGAAGGCCGAGAAAGCCCCCGAGCCGGAGCCGGCCCGGTCGGGCGTCTATACGCCGCCCAACCAGCGCGGTCGGTGACGCGCATGCGCTTCGGACTCTTCACCGGAATGGGCGCGACTACCTGGGACACCGTGCTCGGCCTCTGGCGTCACGCCGAGGCCACGGGGTGGGACGCCGCGTGCGTGACCGATCACTTCATGCCCAACACGCCGGAGCGCACCGGCGACACCATGGAATGCTGGACGACGCTGGGCGCCCTCGCGGCGCTGGTACCGCGCCTGCGCGTGGGCACCATCGTTGCCGGCAACACGTATCGCCACCCCGCGCTCCTCGCCAAGATGGCGGCGCAGGTGGACATCATCTCCGGCGGCCGCCTCATCTGCGGTCTCGGGGCCGCGTGGCAGCAGAACGAGCACGAGGCGTACGGCATCCCCTTCTACACGGTCGCCGAGCGCCTCGCGCGCCTGGACGAGGCGTGTCACGTGCTCAAGGCGCTGTGGACGCAGGCCAAGAGCGACTACAAGGGCCGCTTCTATCAGCTCAGCGACGCGCCGCTCAGCCCGAAGCCCGTCCAGCAGCCGTATCCCGAGCTGATGATCGGCGGCGGTGGTGAGAAGGTCACGCTCAAGATCGCCGCCCGCCACGCGGATCACTGGAACGTCTGGGGCGGGCCCGCCACGCTCGGGCGCAAGGGCGCGCTGCTCGACGGCTACTGCACGCCGCTGGGGCGCGACCCCAAGGCCATCACCCACTCCGCCGTCATGCCGCTGCTCTTCACCGAGGACCCGGCGGAGATCGACAAGCTTCGCGGCGCGCTGCAGAAGCGGATGGGAATGGCGGAGGAGCTCGCCCGTGACACGACGCTCGGGGGCTCCGTGTCCGACATCCGCAACAAGCTCGTGCACCTTCGGGACGCCGGCGTGGCCATGCTGTGGATCCCCACAATGTTCCTGCCCAAGGACCCGCGTCCCGTCCTCGACCGCTTCATGAAAGAGGTCGCGCCCGCCTTCCGATAATGGGGGGCCTCGAAGGGCCCCCCAAACCCCCCTTTACGCTCGGCAGCGCCCCGGCGAAGCCGTGGCGCTCCTCGATGGCCCCGAAGCGCTCGGTAGCGCCCCGGCAAAAGCCGTGGCGCTCCTCGATATTGGGACAGGCCTCTCACGCCTCACGCCTCACGCCGGCTTCGACATAGCGATGCATCAGGCTGGTGGCCAGCGCGCGCACGCGCGCGGGCGCGTCGCCGTCGGCGTTGAGCGCGGCCAGCCGCTCCGCCACGCGGATGCATTGCTCCACCATCGCGCGGTCGCCGAGCGCGCCGAATGCCTCCGCGGATTGCAGCACGCCTTCCAGCGAGCCCTGCCGCCGGGCGCGGAAGAGCGCCAGCCAGTACGTCTCCCGCGCGCGGTCCTCCGAGGTCTTGGCGAAGCCGGGGATGGCTCCGATGCGCCGGCAGGCGCTCGCCACGTCGAGAAGGCCATCCCAGCCCATGTCGTTCACGGCGAGGAGGTACGCCTGGCGCCACGCGCGCATGGCGGCCGTCACGTTACCCTCCGCGATGGCCCGGTCCATGGCGGCGATGTGCGTCGTCCACGGATGTGGCACGCCCGCGTCGTTGATCGCCGTGTCTGCGGTGCCGTTGTCGCACGTCATCATCGTGTCCTCCGCCTCCCGGCGTGCGCCGCCTTCGTGCGTCATGGGTTTATGCTGCGTGAACGGGTGGCCCGCCCACGCTCGACCTCGAGCGTGCGGGCGGCCCACCGGTCCGAAAAGCGCTTCACCTGCTCCACCGCCACCGGGTCGGCGGCGCGCGCGGCGAGCGCGTGCGCCACGCGCATGCACTGCTCGACGACGTCGCGATCGCCCAGCTCCGCGAACGCCTCCGCCGCGCGCAGCACGCCCTCCAGTGATTCCACCTGGCGGGCGCGGAGCAGCCCGCTCAGGTACGCGTCGCGCGCCTGTGCTTCCGCCGCGCGCTCGTCCCCCGCCGCGCGGCCCAGGCGCCGGTAGCCATCGCCGAGGTCGATCAGCGCCTCCCACTGCCCGCTGCGCCGCGCCTGTCCGTGCGCCTCGCGCCGCCGCGCCGCCGCGCCTGCGATGTCGCCGCGAGCGATCGCGTCGTCCATCTTCGTCAGCGATGCGTACCAGCCGGTGGGGGCCTCGCTCGCGATCCGCGCGGCGAAGACTTCCAGCGCGGCCACGCCTGCCACCAGGAGCGCGATGACCACGCCGCCGGCGATCACGAGGGGCACATACCACCGATCGTTCATGCTCGGTCCCACCGCTTCGTCCGTGCGTCCATCTCGTGTCATGGGCAGGTGTAACCGCAATCGCGGTACCAATCGAGGCGCTATTGAAATCAGGTGGTTACACTGGCTACAGCCCCTTTGACCATCTGGTGGTGGTCAGGAGTTGAACAGTGAATTGACCGGCCGGGAGTAAGATGCCGCTGTGAAAGCGCTCGAGGATCTGCTCGGCGACAGCCGCGGGATCGAGGCGGTGCGCGACAAGGTCAAGCGGCTGCTCGAGCGCCAGAGCAACGCGCGACGGCTGCCCCCGGTGCTCATCGAGGGTGAGACGGGCACGGGCAAGGGGCTTCTCGCGCGCACGCTGCATCGAGCGGGTCCGCGCGCGGAGGGACCGTTCGTCGACGTCAACTGCGCGGCCATTCCGGACACGCTGCTCGAAGCGGAGATGTTCGGCTTCGAGCGCGGCGCCTTCACCGACGCCCGGCGCGCCAAGCAGGGTCTCTTCCAGGCGGCGCACCGCGGCACCATCTTCCTGGACGAGGTGGGACTGTTGCCGGAGGCGATGCAGGCCAAGCTGCTGAAGGTGATCGAGGAGCGCGCGGTGCGACGGCTGGGCAGCACCCGCGATGAAGCCATCGACGTCTGGATCCTTACCGCCACCAACGAGAACCTGCGCTCCGCCATCGCCGCCCGCCGCTTCCGGGAGGATCTCTACCACCGTCTCGCCGTGCTCACGCTCTCACTGCCACCGCTGCGCGCGCGCGGCGGCGACATCACGCGGCTGGCCGAGCACTTTCTCACGCGCGCGTGCGCCGATTACGGCGTGGCGCCCAAGCGCCTTGGGGACGCCGCCCGCGCCGCCCTCGCCGCCTACGCGTGGCCCGGCAACGTGCGCGAGCTCAGCAACGTGATGGAGCGCGTCGCCCTCCTCTCCAACGAGACGGACGTGACGAGCGCCGAGCTCGGCCTGCCCGCGGCGGCGGCGCCCGCGACGGTACTCGCGCCGCCGCCCGGTGAGACGCGCGCCTCGCTCGACGACGCCGTGCGCGAGCGCGTGGTGCAGGTGCTCGCCCAGACGCAGTGGAACATCTCACGCTCGGCGGCGGTGCTCGGCGTGTCGCGCAATACGCTGCGCGCGCGCATCGAGAAGTACGGGCTGCGCGCGGGGGCGGCGCCGCGGCCGTCGCCGCGGCGTCCG
>CAYQQT010000351.1:0-4744 GCA_964419375.1 uncultured bacterium | reverse complement strand
CCGTGGTGCTCCTCGATATTCCCGTGGTGCTCCTCGATATTCTCGTGGTGCTCCTCGATGTTCGGACAGGCGTAGCGTGAAGGATCCGGAGGCGCTATCAAGCGCTTGGGGGCCCTTCGAGGCCCCCATCCAACTAGTGCCGGCACTGTAGGCGGCCCCGGAAGGGGCTGTCAACCGGATGGCACCCCGATTGCGTCTTTTCCAGCGGGCGTCACGCCCGGGTCCTCCGGGAACACACGCAGGGAGATGCACATGAGACACGCCGTCATCGCCGTCATCGTCGCCGCCGCTCTTGCGTCAGGGTCGCCCGCGGTCTCCGCGCAGGAGATGACCGACCAGCAGTTCGTATCGCTCGGCGCCATGGGCCGCCTCGCTGAGGTCGAGCTCGGACGGCTCGCTATCGAGCGCGCCGGCCGCCCGAGCGTTCAGCTATTCGGCCAGCGCATGGTCCTCGACCACGGCGCGATGAACGCCGAGCTGGCACAGCTCGCACAGCGCAAGGGCATGAGCTTGCCCACCGCACTCGACGACGCGCACCAGCAGACGAAGGACCGGCTCGCACGCCTGTCGGGCCACGACTTCGACCGCGCTTACATGCAACAGGTGGTGGCCGACCATATAAAGGACATCGCCCACTTCGAGCGCCAGGCGCAGAGCGGCATCGACCCCGATCTGAAAGGGTTCGCGGCGAGCGCGCTGCCCGTACTGCGCCAGCATCTCGAGATGGCGCGGAACGTCAACACGCAGGTCGTCCTCGGGCCCGTCGAGCCCATACAGCCCGCCGCGTCTCCGATGGGGACACCCCCCCCCGCCACCTCCTGGTGCGGCGGTGCGTACGCGCCCACGGGGGGCACGAACTTCGGAGCCTGTATCGCGAAATAGCGGGCCGCGCGCGTACAATCGGGCGATGGCGATCACCTGGTCCGGCATCTTTCACATCATGGCCACGCCCTTCACGGCGGACGGCGCGCTCGACGCCGACGGGCTCGAACACCTCATGGAGTCGGCGCTGGCCACCGGCGTCAACGGCGTCACCATCCTCGGCATCGCGGGCGAAGCGCACCGGCTGACGGACGACGAGCGCGTGCGCGTGGTGGAAGGCGTGGTGAAGGCGGTGGCCGGACGCGTGCCGGTGGTCGTGGGCGTGTCCGCGTCGGGAACACACCTGGCCGTCGCCCTCGCTCGCTCGGCGCGTGAGCGCGGCGCTGACGCGATCATGGTCGCCCCGCCGCAGGGCGTGAAGAACCTGGACGCGGTCGCCGAGCACTACGCGGCGGTGGCGGCGGCGGGCCTGCCGCTCGTCGTCCAGGACGAGCCGGTCACCACGCAGGTCACGATGCCGGCGCCGTTCATCGCGCGGCTGTGCTCGGCAATACCGGGTGCTCAGGCCGTGAAGCTGGAGGAAGCGCCGACGCTGCCGAAGATCACGCGCCTGCGCGCGACGCTCGAGCGGCCGGTCGCCATCTTCGGCGGGCTGGGGGGCGTCTACTTCTTCGAGGAGCTGTCGCGCGGCTCCGACGGCGCCATGACGGGCTTCCCCTACCCGGAAGCGCTCGCCGCCATCCGCGAGCACTTCGTGAAGGGACAGCGCGCGCAGGCACGCGCGCTCTTCTATCGCTGGCTGCCGCTCATCCGCTACGAGAGCCAGCCGGGAGCGGTTCCGGGCACCTCCATCGCGCTGCGCAAGGAGATCCTGCGCCGGCGCGGGTGGATCCGCTCCGCGTACGTGCGCCCGCCCGCGACGGCGCTCGACCCCGAGACCCTGAAGGAGCTCGACGAAGTCCTCAGCGCCGTCACCGGCGCGCTTTGATCTCGACCTCGACGAAGACGAACTCGAAGGCGTTGGCGTTGCGCACGTCGTGCTCCACGCCGGCGGGGCGCGTGTACGAGCGGCCCGCCGTCAGCTCCGTGGTCACGCTGCCGTCCGCGCCCTCGACGGCGAGGCGCCCCGTCGTGAGGGGAACGACGACGTACTCGAATTCGTGCCGGTGAAAACCGGTGGCGGCGCCGGGCGCGAAACGCCACTCCGTCACGCGCACGGTGTCGTTGTCGATCTGCACGGTGGGCACCGCGCTCGCCGCCACCGCGCCGCTCACCGCGCGCCCAGCAGCTCCACCTCGAAGACGAGCGTGGCACGCGGGGGGATGACGCCGCCCGCGCCGCGATCGCCGTAGCCGAGGTGCGCGGGGATGATGAGCTTGCGCTTGCCGCCCACCTTCATCGTGGACAGGCCCTCGTCCCACCCCTGGATCACCTGTCCGCGGCCGAGGGTGAACTCGAGAGGCTGGCGCCGGTCGTGCGAGCTGTCGAACTTCTTGCCGTCCTCCAGCCACCCCGTGTAGTGCACGCTCACGGTGCTGCCCTTGGCGGGCGCGGGGCCGCTGCCCTCGACGATCTCGACGTACCGCAGCCCCGAGGGCGTCGTGACCTCCTCGCTCTCCATGCGTCCTCTCCTTCGTGGACTTCCTTCGTGAACTTCAGGCCCGCCCCTGCAGCGCGCGGCCGAGCTGGTCGAGGTGATTGTCGTCGTGCCACGCCATGACGGCCAGGACGTCGTCGATGGTGCGCCGGCCCCGCGAGTCCAGGTGCACGCCCGCGCGCGTCCACGCCGTCTGCGGCAGCTCGCGCAGGAAGGCCACCGTCTCCGACCGGCGCGCCGTGAAGGCGGCAAGGGCGGCGGCGGCATCGTGACGGCGGTACTGGCGCTCCTCGGCCCACCGGTTCGGATTGCTGCGCGCAAAGCGGGGCTCGTCCATGGCAACGATCTGGCGGACGCGATCGAGGAAGGCCTCCTCCGTGTCCCGCAGATGGCAGATGACCTCGGTGGCGCACCAATCGTCGGCGCCCGGCCGTCGCGCGAGGATCTCGGCGGCGCGGCCCTGGATGGCGCCCGCCAGCTCGCCGGGCGCGTGCGTGAGGCGATCGAGGCGGCGGTGGCGGGGCACGCCGGCGTACTCCTCGATGCTCGGCATGGAGGCATGGTACCTGAGGCAACGACTTGTGCCGCGTTCAAGTATACTGAGATCAGCACGCGCCCCACCGGCGCCACAAAGGGGGACTCGATGACGGAAACGCTCGAGAGAGTGGACATCTTCAGCACCGCCTTCCTGGTTATCGACGTCAACGATTACCTGGAAGTCCGGCGCTCGGAGTGGACTGACGTCGAGCGCTCGGGCGCGGTGGTCGCGCGCGACGGCAAGGTGTACGTCAGCCCCGATCTCGCGGAGATCCTGTCCACCGTGTCGTCCAAGTTCCCCTCGAAGTACGCAGCGGACGGCCGCCGGAAGTAGTCGCTGCCCGGGTCGCCCGTCCGTCGCATCCCGCTCGCACGGCTCATCCGCGTCTTCGCCTGGACGGGACTGACCAGTATCGGAGGGGGGCGGAGCGCGTTCTTCTACGACGCCGTCGTCGTCCGCCGCCACTGGCTGACCGACGACGAGTTTCTTCAAGATGTCACCGTCAGCCAGCTGCTCCCCGGCCCCAACTTCTCCAACCTCGCCATCGCGCTCGGCTACCGCCTCGCCGGGGTGGCGGGAGCGGTGTGGGCGGTCCTCGCGGTGGTGGGGCCGGGCGCGCTCATCCTGCTCGCCGTCGCCGTCCTGTACTTCGCGCGTGGCTTCTCGCCCGCCGTCAACACGGTCATGCACGCCATGGGCGGCGCCGTGGTCGGGCTCGTGCTCGTCACCACCGCGCGCGTGGCGTCGCCCGTGCTGCGTGACGCCCGCGCGCTGCTCGTGGCCGCCGTCACCTTCGCCGCGGTGGGCCCCTTGCGGATCAACACGGCGATCGTGATCGTCCTCGTCGGTGCCGCGAGCCTGTTCCTGCACCGCCCGCGCGCCCGCGCATGAGCGGTCTGCTCACGCTGGCGTGGACATTCCTCTGGCTCAGCCTGCTCTGCGTCGGCGGCGGTCTGGGTGTAGTGCCGGAGATGGAGCGACAGGTCGTCTCCCTCCATGCGTGGGTGACCGCACGGCAGTTCGTCGACGGCTACACGCTGTCGCAGCTCACGCCGGGCCCCAACATGCTGGTGGTCGTGTTCGTCGGCTATGCCGCGCACGGCGTCGCAGGCGGCTTCCTGGCGGGGGCGGCGATGTTCCTGCCCGCCTCGCTGCTGGCGGGCGTGGTCACCGCCGGCTGGCAGCGGTGGCGGACGCACCCGTGGGCGGTGCCGCTGGAGCGCGCGCTCGCGCCCATCGGCATCGGCCTCATGGCGGCCGGCGTCTACACGCTGGCGCGCGCAGCACTCCACGACACGCTGTCCGTCGCCCTCGCCGCCGGCGCGGCCGTCGTGCTTCTGGCAAAATGGGCGCCGCCGGTGGCGGTAGTGCTGGCCGCCGGGGCCATCGGCTGGCTCGTCGCCTCCTGAGACGACAACGAACGACGCAACCGAACACACCAACCGACTCACAGAGGCGTGATGACTCACACAGTCGGCATCATCGGGCTCGGCTTCGGCCGGGCGCACATTCCCGCGTTTCAGGCGAACAACTGCGAGGTGGTCGCGCTCTGCCAGCGCGACCAGGCGGCGGCAAAGAAAGTGGCGGACGCCTACTCCGTCCCGCACGTCTTCGAGCGGTGGGAGACCATGCTGGAGCGCGCGCACCCCGATATCGTGGTGATCGCCACGCCGCCCCGCCTGCACGCCGAGATCGCCTCCCGCGCCTTCGCGGGGGGCGCGCACGTGCTCTGCGAAAAGCCGCTCGCGATGACGCGCGCGGAGGCGGCCGCGATGGTGGAGGCGGCG
>CAYQQT010000350.1:0-4754 GCA_964419375.1 uncultured bacterium | reverse complement strand
GGGGCTGCCGGGTTGAGGTACGTCACCGACGCCATGCCGGGCATCCACCGGCAGCGGCGCGGCACCGGCTTCACCTACGTCTCCCCCGAGGGCCGGGTCATCCGCGAGCCGGCCATGCTCCACCGCTTTCGCGCCCTGGTGATTCCGCCCGCGTGGACGAACGTGTGGATCTGTCCGCTTCCCGAGGGCCATCTTCAGGCCACCGCGCGCGACGCCCGCGGGCGCAAGGTGTACCGCTACCACCCGAGCTTTCGGGAGCGCCGCGACGAATCCAAGTTCGAGCGGATGTTCGAGCTGAAGGACGTGCTGTGGAAGATCCGGGCGCGCGTGGAGGAGGACATCGCGCTCGAAGGGTTGCCGCGCGTGAAGGTGATGGCGACCGTGGTGTGGCTCCTCGAGCGGACGCTCATCCGCGTCGGCTCCCAGCAGCTCGCCAGGCTCAACCGGTCGTACGGCCTCACCACCATGCGCGCCCGTCACGTGGAAATCGAGGGCACGGAGATCCGCTTCGAGTTCCGCGGCAAGAGCGGCGTCGCGCACACGGTGGCGGTGCACGACCGGCGCATCGCGCGCATCATCCAGCGCTGTCAGGAGCTGCCGGGGCAGGAGCTCTTTCAGTACCTGGACGACGACGGGCGCCGGCAGGTGGTGGACGCGGGCGACGTGAACGAGTACCTGCGCGAGGTCACGGGGCGGGAGATCACGGCCAAGGACTTCCGCACGTGGGCGGGCACGATGCTCGCCGCGGAGGCGCTGCGTGAGATGGGGGTGGCGCCGACGAAGCGGCAGGCGGAGAAGAACGCGGTGGCGGCCATCGACGCGGCGTCGGCCAAGCTGGGCAACACGCGCACGGTGTGCCGGAAGTACTACGTGCATCCGGCGCTGATCGACGCGTATCTCGACGGCTCGGTGCTTCCGCCCCTGCCGTCCAGGGTGTGGCGCAAGCGCAGCGCGCGCAGCGCGACGCTGCGCCGCCACGAGCGCGAGGTGCTGGCGTTCCTGAAGGCGCGGCTCGACATGAACCGGCGGTCACCGACGCGGGGCAGGATGGACACCATGTTGGTCCCCGGATAGACTCTGGAACCCAGGCATTCAACGAGGCGGCCCCGCGGACCCCCGCTCTGACAGGAGATCAGCCATGGAGTTCGAGTACTCGAAGAAGACGAAGATGTACATGGAGCAGCTCACCGACTTCATGAACAAGCACGTCTATCCCAACGAGAAGGTCTTCAAGGACCAGCTCGACGCGGGCCCCACCCGGTGGCAGATCCCTCCCGTCATGGAAGAGCTGAAGGCGAAGGCCAAGGAGCGCGGCCTCTGGAACCTGTTCCTGCCGGAGAGCGAGCGGGGGGCCGGCCTCACCAACCTCGACTACGCGCCGCTGTGCGAGATCATGGGCCGCTCGCCCATCGCGCCCGAAGCGTTCAACTGCTCGGCGCCGGACACGGGGAACATGGAAGTGCTGGAGCGGTACGGAAGGCCCGAGCACAAGAAGGAGTGGCTGGAGCCGCTGCTGGAGGGGAAGATCCGCTCCGCGTTCGCGATGACGGAGCCGAAGGTGGCGTCGTCCGATGCGACCAACATCGAATCGTCGATCACCCGCGAGGGCGACTCCTACGTGATCAACGGCCTCAAGTGGTGGACGTCGGGCATCGGCGATCCGCGGTGCAAGATCATCATCTTCATGGGCAAGACGGACGCCAAGAACCCCGACAAGTACAAGCAGCAGTCGATGATCCTGGTGCCGCGCGAGTCGCCCGGCATCAAGCTCGTGCGCATGCTGCACGTGTTCGGCTACGACGACGCGCCCCACGGCCACGGCGAGGTGCTGTTCGAGAACGTGCGCGTGCCCGCCACCAACCTGCTGCTCGGTGAAGGCCGCGGCTTCGAGATCGCGCAGGGTCGCCTCGGCCCCGGCCGCATCCACCACTGCATGCGCCAGATCGGCGTCGCCGAGCGCGCGCTCGAGCTGATGTGCCAGCGCGCCACCAGGCGGGTGGCCTTCGGCAAGCCGCTCGCCGACAACGACATCACGCTGGAGCGCATCGCGCAGTCGCGCATCGAGATCGACCAGGCGCGCCTGCTCGTCCTCAACGCGGCCTACATGATGGACACCGTCGGCAACAAGGCCGCCAAGCAGGCCATCGCGGAGATCAAGGTGGCGGTGCCGAACATGACGCTGCAGGTGGTCGAGCGCGCCATGCAGCTGCACGGCGGCGGCGGCGTGAGCCAGGAGTTCCCGCTCGCCTCCATGTGGGCGCACTCGCGCACGCTCCGGTTCGCCGACGGCCCGGACGAAGTGCATCGCCGCCAGATCGGCCGCCTGGAGCTTCGGAAGCACTCGTAATGGCGAAGATGACGGGCGGCGAAGCGCTCGCCAAGCAGCTTCATCGCGAGGGCGTGCGCGTGATCTTCGGCCTGCCGGGCGTGCAGCTCTACGGCGCCATGGCAGGCCTGCGCGACGAGAAGGACATCCGCTTCATCGCCACCCGTCACGAGCAGGCGACGAGCTACATGGCCGACGGCTACGCGCGCGCGGGCGGCGGCTTCGGCGTCGCCCTCGTCGTGCCCGGGCCCGGGCTGCTCAACGCGGCGGCGGGGCTCAGCACGGCGTACTCGGCCTCCTCACCCGTGTTGATGATCGCGGGCCAGGTGCCCAAGCGGAACATCGGCAAGAACGTGGGCGTCCTGCACGAGGTCAACGATCAGATGGACGCCATCGCACCCGTCACCAAGTGGCGGCGCCGCGTGCTGGAGATCACCGACGTGCCGGCGGCCGTGCGCGACGCCGTGTACCAGCTCAAGACGGGCCGCCCCCGGCCCGTGCACATCGAGATCCCGCCCGACGTCCTGGAAGAGGAGGGCGAGGTCGCGCTCGTCGAGCCGGCCGCCGCCGTCCGGCCGCCCGCCCCCGACGCCGAGATCGCCAAGGCCATCACCATGCTGTTCGCCGCCGCGCATCCGGCCATCTACGCGGGCGGTGGCGTGAACCTGTCGGGCGCGCACGAGGCGCTTGCCGATGTCGCGGAATATCTCCAGGCGGGCATCGCGCACTCGGCGGAGGGCAAGGGCGCGGTCACCGATGACAATGACCTCTCGCTGGGCGCCGGCCTGTGGCCGAAGAGCCCGCTGCGCCAGCACCTCGATGCCGCCGACGTGATCCTCGTGGTGGGATCGCGGCTGGCCATCGCCGGCTTTCAGCCCACGCAGCAGGTGATCCAGATCGACGTCGATCCGGACGAGATCGGGCGCAATCACGCGAAGACCTTCGCCCTCGTGGGCGACGCGCGCGCCACCCTCGAGCGGATGCGCGAGCGCCTGCGCGCCACCACGGCGCCGCGCCCGTCGCGCAAGACGGAGCGCCAGGCCGTCCGCCAGGCGACGGCGGCCCTCGACACACAGGAGCCGAACTCGTCGATCATGCGCAGCCTGCGCGCGGGCACGCCGGAAGACGCGATCTTCGTGGCGGGCATGACCCAGATCGGCTATTACTCGCGCCCGTTCTGGCCCGTGTACCGGCCGCGCACGTACATCACGTCGTCGTACTCCGGCAACCTCGGCTACGAGTATCCGACGGCGCTGGGCGCCAAAGTCGCGTGTCCCGACCGCCCCGTGATCGCGGTGGTCGGCGACGGCGGCTTCCTCTACAACTCGCAGGAGCTGGCGACGGCCGTGAAGTACGGGATCAACGTTGTGTGCGTCGTCTTCAACGACAACGCGTACGGCAACGTCTCGCGCGACCTCGACGAGAGCTGGGGCGGCACGCACGCCGCCGAGCTGCACAACCCGGACTTCGTGAAGCTCGCGGAAGCCTACGGCGCCGTCGGCCTGCGCGCCAGGCAGCCCACCGACGTGGGCGACCTGGTGCGCCAGGCGCTGAAGATGGACAAGCCCGTGCTCGTCGAGGTCCCCGTGGGCCGCATGGCGCGCCCGGTGTTCTTCCCGCCTTTGAAATCGCCCGAGAAATATCACCGCTAGCGCGGCGCGCTCATGGATTTTTCTGACGCCGAACGGCGCGTGCTCGATCTTGTCGGCCGCGCCATGGGGCGCTTCTCGATGCTGCGCGCGGGCGACCGCATCGCCGTCGGCGTGTCGGGCGGCAAGGACAGCCTGTGCCTGCTGCACGCGCTCGTGGCGTACCGGCGGCGCGCGCCGTTCCCGTACGAGCTGGTGGCGATCACCATCGAGCAGGGCAAGTTCAAGGCGGCCATCGAGGGGCTCGAGCGCCAGATCCGCGAGCTCGGCGTGGAGTGGATCGTGCGTGACGATGCCACCACGATGCAGCTGGTGAGCGACAGCGTCGCGCACGGCTGTGACGTGTGCAGCCGGCATCGACGGCGCGCGCTCTACCGCGCCGTGGACGAGGCGGGGTGCTCGGTGCTCGCGCTCGGCCACACCGCGGACGATTGCGCGGAGTCGCTGATGCGCAACATCCTGTTCAACGGGCGCATCGCCTCCCTGCCTGCCGTGGCCACCTCACGCAAGGGCACGCTCCGCCTCATCCGCCCTCTCGCGTTCGTCGGCGAAGAGCTCACCACGGCGTATGCGAAGGCGCGCGGCTTTCTGACGATCGGCTGCGTGTGCGGCGACAAGGAGAGCGTGCGCCGGGAGATTCGCGAGTTCCTCACGGGCCTGAAGTCGCGCCATCCCGGCGTGGCGGACTCCATCACCGCCGCCCTCGGCAACGTCAATCCATACACGCTCTTCGATCCTGCCCTCGCCAAGGACGGCGCCGACCTCTCCCCCGCGTTCGA
>CAYQQT010000349.1:0-4764 GCA_964419375.1 uncultured bacterium | reverse complement strand
CGTTCGGCGCGCCCGACCGGGGCGCGGCTGCCCCGATGCGGCTGCGCCGCCTCGCGCGCGAGCGCGCGTTCCGCGCGGGCGGTGACGCGGAATCACGCGGTTAGCCGCTCGGCGCTCCATGGCCTTGATCTTGCGCACGTCCGCTCGTGACACGCGGTCCGGCTTGAACGCGGTTGTCGAAAGGAGACTGACCATGAAAAGAGACGTGAGGTATGTGATGGCCGTCGCGTTGTTGCTGGCGACGGCGGCGTTCGCAGAGGCGCAGCAGTCCGGCGCTCCGCCGGGCGCTCAGTATGCGCCGCACATGGAGATGTGCCACCAGATGATGGGTCAGCCCGGCACGATGGGCGGGGGCATGGGGCCTGGCATGATGGGCGGGGCAATGATGGGCATGACGCCGATGATGGGCGGCGATGCCAAGCAGCAGGCGGACATGATGGCGATGCGCGGGGAGATGATGAAGGCGATGGGCGACATCATGATGAAGTACGCCCAGCGCATGCAGCCGGCGAAGTAGGTCACGAGCGGCGGCGTCGGATGATGGGCGGTCTGGCGCCGCCACGCCTCGAGGTGGGGCAACGTTCGGGTGATGATGACGATCACCGCGAGCGCGGCGACAGCGGTGAGCACCAACGGCAGCT
This sequence comes from uncultured bacterium, assembly GCA_964419375.1. Classification (GTDB taxonomy): domain Bacteria; phylum Methylomirabilota; class Methylomirabilia; order Rokubacteriales; family CSP1-6; genus JBBDXO01. Next base: position 4,123 of record CAYQQT010000349.1, on the reverse strand, counting down.
GCACATCCTGGTACCGACACGGCCGTGATGATCCCCGTCATAACGCCGTCGCCCCCCGCGGCGCAAGACTGCAGCGGAGGAGACATCCATGAAAACGAGAGGCAGATGGCTCGTGTTGCTCGCCCTCGCAGTCAGCTCGATCGTTCCCATCGCGGTGTTCGCGGCAGAGCCCGCGCCCGCCATGCACCACCATCACATCGCCCAGGCGAGGCCGGCGGCGCCCGCGAAGCCAGCGGCCAAACCCGCGCCGGCCGCCCCGAAGGTCTCCAAGCAGAGCCCGGCGGCCGAGTACACCCCCACCGTGCGCTACCGTCTGCGCACCGAGCTCGCGGAAGGCAAGATGGCCTACGTGGGCGTGGGCGGCGAGATCGAAGGCGTCGTCAATCCGACGCTGCGCGTCGCCGTGGGCGACGTCGTGCAGGTGGGGCTGGTCAACAATGACGGCATCGAGCACGACGTGGTCTTCCCCGATTTCAAGGCGGGGACGGACCGCGTCAACCGCAAGGGCGCCAGCAGCGTGACGGTGTTCCGCGCCGACAAGGCGGGCGAGTTCGACTATCTCTGCTCGCTGCCCGGCCACCGTCAGGCGGGCATGGAGGGCAAGATCAACGTGGGCGGCGCCAAGGGGCCGGTGGTGAAGCTGCCGCCGTCGGTCAGCATCGCGCGGGCCGCCACCGACCTGCCCGGTGCGTTGCCGGCGGGGCCGCCGCGGACGGTGAAGATCGACCTCGAAGCGGTGGAGCTGGTGGGCCGACTCGCCAACGAGACGACGTATGCCTACTGGACGTTCAACGGGAAGGTCCCCGGCCCCTTCATGCGCGTGCGCGTGGGCGACACGGTCGAGCTGAGCTTCAAGAACCACGCGGACAGCCGCATGATCCACTCCGTGGATCTGCACGCGGTGACCGGGCCCGGCGGCGGCGCCGTGATGACGCAGACCCCTCCCGGCGAGTCGAAGTCGTTCCGGTTCAAGGCGCTCAACCCGGGCCTGTACGTCTATCACTGCGCCACGCCGATGGTGGCCAATCACATTTCGAGCGGCATGTACGGTCTGATCCTGGTGGAGCCGGTGGGCGGCCTGCCGAAGGTCGACCACGAGTTCTACGTGATGCAGGGTGAGATCTACACCGACCGCCCCTTCGGCCAGCGCGGCCACGACGAGTTCAGCGTGGAGAAGCTGCTCGCGGAGCGGGCCGAGTACTTCGTCTTCAACGGCGCGGTGGGCGCGCTCACCACCGAGCATCCGCTGAAGGCAAAGGTGGGAGACACGGTGCGCATCTTCTTCGGCGTGGGCGGCCCCAACGCCACCTCGTCGTTCCACGTCATCGGCGAGATCTTCGACCGCGTGTACCAGCAGGCGGCGATGGGCTCGCCCATCGCCACCAACGTGCAGACCACGATGGTGCCTGCCGGGGGCGCCACCATCGTGGAGTTCAAGCTGGAGGTCCCCGGACGCTACATCCTCGTGGACCACTCGTTGTCGCGCCTGGAGCGCGGCCTCGCGGGCTTCCTCGTGGTGGAGGGGCGCGAGAATCCCGAGGTCTTCCACGGGCCCGACGGTCCCACCGCCATGAGCGGTCACTGACATCTCGCGCGCCCGCGACGGTGACGTCGCGGGCGCGGTGACGCTCGGGCCCTCCATCCTCGGAACTGCCCCACTTCATCATGGAGCGGAAGATGCTCCTCGGCATCAAGGCGCGCGCCGAGCGGGCGGGCGCTCCGCGCTGACGCCACCGGCGCTTGCTGCGGATCCCCGGGTTAGCTTAGCTAGCCCGTCTTCGACAGCCCCGACGTCTACGCCGCCTGGCACAGAGTCGTGCTCGGGAGGATCCGGCCGGACGACGTCCACGTGCTGCCCGCGGTCAAGCGGCGCTCGACTCCTCAGGCGATTCGGCGGCCGGTCGTTCACCATGAGTCGTCGGTCGCTCCGCATGCTCCTGCGCGAACATCTCCCACACGACGAGGAAGAACGCCGCAATGACCGGCCCGATGACGAAGCCCGAGACGCCGAACACGGCGAGGCCGCCCAGGGTTGACAGCAGCACGAGGTAGTCCGGCATCTGGGTGTCGCGCCCGACCAGGATGGGTCGGAGCACGTTGTCGACCAGACCGATGACAATGACGCCGGCAGCGATCAGGACGATGCCCTTCACGATCTCGCCGAGCCCGAGGAGAATGACCGCCGCGGGGCCCCAGACCAGGCCGGGGCCCACCGCGGGCAGCAGGGAAAACACGGCCATGAGCGTTCCCCAGAATACGGGGGCCGGGATCCCCAGGGCCCAGAACAGGCCGCCGCCGATGGCGCCTTGCACGATGCCAACGACGAGCGTGCCCTTGATCGTGGCAACGGAGACCTCGGCGAACTTGGCCAGGAGTTGGCGTTCGCGCACATCGCCGAGGGGCAGCACACGAATCAGCGTGGCGACGAGCCGGCTGCCGTCGCGGAGGAAGAAGAAGAGGATGTAGAGCATCAGGAAGAAGAGCGCGGTGACTCGGAGCAGGTCCTGCCCGATCCCGAGTGCCCTGGACGCGACGAACTGAGTGACGGCGACAGCGGAGGTCGAGAGCCGTTGCCCCATCCCCTCGATGTCGACGCCGAGCCTGCCGAGGTAGTCGCTGGCGAGCGGCGTGATCCGCCGCAGGAATCGGAGCGGGGCCTGCAGGTCGATGGCGCCGCTCGCGATCTGCTCGTGGAGCTGGACCGCTTCGCGCGACATCGCCAGGCCGACGAGGAAGAGCGGCACCACGACGAGGCCGATGATCGTCAGGATCGTGGCCAGGGCCGCCAGAGACCTCCGCCCGCCCAGCCCCGCGACGTAACGCCGCTGGAGCGGGAAGAAGACGGTTGCCAGCACCGCCGCCCAGAACACGGGCATGAGAAAGCTTCCGATGAGCGCCAGGAAGGCCAACGTCGTCAGGGCGACGAGGAGGAAGAACGAGACGTCCTGGATCGTCGTACCGCGCGTGGTCAACGTCGAACCGGGTGGATGCTGCGGTGGCGGACCGGACGATCGATCATGGTCTCCGCCCATGAGCCAATCCTACACTGTCCCTTGCGCGGCAGATCCTGGAGGCGATTCACGACTCGCGCCGACGCGCTGACGCGCGCGGCTCATGGCCGGCGTTCGCTCAGCGTAGCGTTGAGAGATAGATGGCCAGGGTGTCGATGTCGGCGTCGGTCAGCTCGAGCGTCGGCATGTGGGCGCTCGGCCGCAGCGATCCGGGATCCCGAAGCCATTGCCGCAGGTACTCGGGCCCGTGTTTGAAGCCGATGTGCGAGAGATCGGGCCCGATGGGCGATCCAGCCTTGCCGATCCTGTGACAGCTATGACAGCCGTTCTGCATGAACGTCGCGAGCCCGCGCTCGGCGATGTCGTCCTGCGCCCTCGCCGGACTTCCCGCTCCGGTGGCGAGCACGACGAGCAGTGTGATCGGCATCAGGCGTCGCATGGGGTGTCCTTTCCTCTTCGCGTGGCCCGCACGTCGAGCGCGCGTGTGCCGGCCGCGCCCGCGAGCAGGGGATTGATCTCGATCTCCACGAGCTCGTCCGCGACCGTCGCGAGCCGCGAGAACCGGCTGATGGTCTCGGCAAGCGCGTCGAGATCGGCGGCCGGCATGCGGCGCGCGCCCTCGAGCGCGGGCGCCATGCGCAGCTCGTGGATCATCAGGAGCGCTTCCGCGCGATCGACCGGCGCCAGCCGCGTGGTGGTGTCCTTCAGAACCTCGACGTAGATGCCGCCGAACCCGAGCACCACGAGGGGGCCGAACTGCGGATCGCGCACCATCCCCAGCAGAAGCTGAAAGCCATCGTCCGCGGCCATGCGCTGCACCATGAATCCGCTCAGGCGCGCCTCGGGTCGTGCGGCGCGCACCCGCGCGAGCATGTGCTCGGCGGCCGCGCGCACCGCCTCCGGGGTGCGCAGGTCCAGGGCGACGCCGCCCACGTCGGTCTTGTGCGAGATGTCGGGCGAGACGATCTTGAGCGCGACTCCGCCTTGCATGGCGGCCGCGACGAGGCCCGCCTCCGCCGGCGAGGCGGCGCGGCGCGCTTCGAGCGTCGCGATGCCGCACGCGTTCAGCAAGGGCGCGGCCTCGAGAAAGCCGAGCGGGCCCGCGGGCAGCG
>CAYQQT010000348.1:0-4773 GCA_964419375.1 uncultured bacterium | reverse complement strand
GCGCAACTCGCCACGCACGACGGCCGAGGGCGCGATCACCGCGTCGGCGCGCGCCGCGAAGCGCGTGCTCATCCACACCGCGGCCGCTTCCACGAGGGCGCGCCGGAGGGGCACGTAGTGCGCGTACTTCTCGTAGCGCGTGTGGTAGGTGAACACGAGCGGCCGCCCGCCTGCGCGCGCGAAGCGGCCGGCGGCGGGGCCGAGGAGAAAGGGATGGTGCGCGTGGAAGACGTCGAAGTCCAGGCGGCGCACGGCACGGCTGATGCGCGGCGCGTACGGCACCGCGAGCGGAAACTGCGGATAGGTGGCGGCCGGGATCGAAGGATAGCGGACGATGCGCGCGCCGTCGGCATCGTCGCCGGCGAAGCGCGGCGCGAAGACCCAGGTCTCGTGGCCGCGAGATTCGAGACCGCGGCGCAGCGTCTCCACGGAGATGGTGACGCCGCCGCAGAAGGGCAGGTAGTTGTTGGTGAAGAGCGCGATGCGCACCGGAGGCCCCGTCAGGCTTTGTTGTACTTCTCGAAGTCCTCCGGCTTGATGTTCTGCAGCCACTCCCGAAGCTGCTCGGGGTCGTCGGCCTTCACGGGCTCGCCGCCCTCCTTGGTGACCTCCATCTTGCCCGCCTTCGGGAAGACCTCTTCCTCCACGTAGATGGGCGCCGCCACGCGCAGGGCGAGCGCGATGGCATCCGACGGACGCGAGTCCACGGTGTATTCCGCGTTGCCGACCTTGAGGTGGAGGACGGCGAAGAAGGTGTTCTCCTTGAGATCGGTGACGACGACCTTCACCACCTGCGCCTCGATGGTCTCGAGGATGTTCTTGATGAGGTCGTGCGTCATCGGCCGCGGGGTGGCGATCTTCTCGAGCTCGAGCGCGATGGCGTTCGCCTCGAAGATCCCCACCCAGATGGGCAGCGACCGCTTCTCGTCCTCGTCGCGCAGGATGATGATCGGCATGTTGGAGACGGGGTCGAGCGCCAGGCCGCGCACCTTCATTTCGACAAACATACGGCCTCCTCCGGTTGCGACGCGAGCGTTCCGCGCAGGCTGTGCGGCAGCGCTTCGGCGATGGTGAGCCGGGCGATGTCGCCGACGGCCACGCGGCCCCGGCCGTCGAAGTTCACGACGCGATTGCAGCGGGTGCGACCGGTTAGCTCGCCGGCCCGCTTTTTCGACGCGCCCTCCACCAGCACCTCCACCGCGCGCCCTTCGAGAAGGTGGCTGCGCGCGGCCGCGATGCGGTTGACCGTCTCCAGCAGGCGCGTGTTGCGGGCGGCCTTCACGGCCTCGTCCACCTGGTCCGGCATGTCGGCGGCGGGCGTGCCGGGCCGGCGCGAGTAGCGAAAGGCGAAGACGTTGTCGTAGCGCACGCGCTCCACCATCTCAAGGGTGGCCGCGAAGTCGTCTTCGGTCTCGCCCGGGAAGCCCACGATGAGATCGGTGGAGAGCGCCATCTCCGGCACGGCGGCGAGGATCTCGTCGATGAGCTCCAGATACCGCTCGCGCGTGTAGCCCCGGTTCATGCGCTCGAGGATCCGGTTGGAGCCGGACTGCAGCGGCAGGTGGAACCACTCGCACACCTTGGGCACCTCCCGCATGGCGCGGATGAGGGCGGGCGTGAGGTTGTACGGGTTGGAGGTGGTGAAGCGGATCCGCTGCAGACCCTCCACGTCGCTCACGCAGGCGAAGAGCTCCGCGAGGTCCGTGGGCGGCGTGAGATCGCGCCCGTAGGCGTTGACCGTCTGCCCGAGGAGCGTGACCTCGCGCACCCCTTCCGCCACCAGCCCGCGCACCTCCGCCACGATCGCCTCCGGCGTGTGGCTGCGCTCCCGCCCCCGCGTGCGCGGCACCACGCAGAAGGTGCAGTGCTTCTCGCACCCTTCCATCACGGTGACGAAGGCCTTGAGGCGGCCGGCCACCGCAGGCTTGGCGGTGATCTTCACCAGCGGCGCCTCGCCCGTCTCGAGGAGGGGCCGGCGCTCGCGCCGGACGCGCTCGACCAGCTCGCCCACGCGGGCGATGGCGGGAGAGCCGAACACCAGGTCGACGTAGGGGGCGCGCTTCTGCACCACGGACTGCTGCAGCTGCGCCATGCAGCCCATCACGCCGAGCACGAGCCCCGGGCGGCTCACCTTCAGCTCGCGCAGCTGCCCGAGCCTGGAGAACACCTTGTCTTCGGCCTTCTCGCGGATGGCGCACGTGTTGACCAGGATGAGATCGGCGTCCGCCTCGTTGTCGGTGAGCTCGTACGACTGCTCGCGGAGCAGGCCGGCCACCCGCTCGGAGTCATACTCATTCATCTGGCAGCCGTATGTGATCAGGTGAAGTTTGGGCATTCGCCGTCCGAGAAACTTAGATTTGACGCTCGGTTGACCGTAACACCCGGTCTACGTTTAGTCAAACTTACGACGGCCGATTCCTGTCGTACATGGGGGGCCTCGAAGGGCCCCCCAATCCCCCCCGGCGCTCGGCAGCGCCCCGGCGAAGCCGTGGCGCTCCTCGATCCCCCGGCGCTCCCATACTCTGCGCTAAACGCCGGCGCGCGGGAGAGCGGACTCCTCGAACACCCCGATGCGGCGGAACTTCTCGTAACGCTCGGCCACCAGGGTGGCCGACGACTTGCCATCGAAGTCCCACAGCTGCTGGCGGAGGGCGGTCTTCAGCTTGTCCGCCGCGCCTTCCCAGTCGCGATGGGCGCCACCGACGGGCTCCGGCACGATGGCATCGATGACTTTCAGGCTGAGGAGGTCGGGCGCGGTCGTCTTCATCGCCTCCGCCGCCTCCGGCGCCTTCGCGGCGTCGCCCCAGAGGATGGCGGCGCAGCCCTCGGGCGAGATCACCGAGTACACCGCGTGCTCGAGCATCAGCACGCGGTTGCCCATGCCGATGGCGAGCGCGCCTCCGCTGCCACCTTCGCCGGTGACGACGGCGATGATCGGCGTCGGCAGCGCCGCCATCATCTTGAGATTCTGCGCGATCGCCTCCGCCTGCCCGCGCTCCTCGGCGCCCACGCCCGGGTACGCGCCCGGGGTGTCGATGAACGTGAGCACCGGCTTGCCGAACTTCGCGGCCATCTCCATCAGCCGCAGCGCCTTGCGATAGCCCTCGGGGTGCGGCATGCCGAAGTTGCGGGCGATCTTCTCGCGCGTGTCGCGTCCCTTCTGGTGGCCCATGACCACGACGGAGCGACCCTCGAAGCGTGCGAGCCCGCCCACGATGGCGGCATCGTCGCCGAAGACGCGATCACCGTGCAGCTCCAGGAAGTCCTCGAAGAGGAGCTTGCACCAGTCGCGCGTGTGCGGGCGCTTGGGATGGCGCGCGAGCTGCGTGCGCTGCCAGGGGGTGAGCGCCGCGTACGTCTTCTGGCGCAGGCGCGCCAGCCGGTCTTCGAGCCTGGCGATCTCGTCGCGCACCCGCAGCGGGTCGTCCTCCGCCTGGAGGGCCGCGATGCGGTTCTCCAACTCGAGCAGCGGCTGCTCGAACTCAAGCGCGTCCGGCATACTCGATCACCATCGCGGGCGTGCCCATGATGGCCGTGACCTTGGCCGTGAGCTCGGCGGAGGCGTCCACCGACACGCCGCGCGCCCGCACCACGACCTCCACACCGTTGAGCAGGACGTGGACGAACACGGGCACGCCCCCCGGGTGCTCGTCGCACGCGCGCTTGAGAGCGGCGAGCGTGGCGGAGGCGTCCCCGGCCGACGGCACGCGGATGCGGCAGGCGCTCGGCTCCCCCGCCCCGCTCCTCGGCTTGTTGGCGAGTGACTGGTCGAGGATCCGGATGTCGTCGGCGAGGATGACGCGTCCCTTGTCGCCGTCGTCGACACGGCCGCGCACGACGAGGGGCTCGCGCGCGCGCAGGTACGGCGCGGCCGCCTTGAAGGGCTCCGGAAACACGGTGACCTCCACCGTGCCCGCCATGTCCTCCAGCGTGAAGAACGCCATGCGGTTGCCGCTCTTCGTCGCCGTCTCCTTCAGCGCGGCCACGTGGCCGAAGAGGGCGACCTTGGCGCCGTGCCCCTTGGCGGCGAGATCGGCGGTGGACGTGATGCCCATCGACTCCACCACCGCCGCGTATCGCGCGAGCGGATGCCCGGAGATGTAGAAGCCGAGGACCTCCTTCTCGAAGGCGAGGCGCTGGTCGGCCTCCCACTCCTCGGCGATGGGCCCCGTGGGCTCCCCCGCCGCCGGCCGCGCGGGCGCCTTGGGCAGCAGATCGTCGAAGAACGAGCCCTGGCCCTCGGCGCGGTCGCGCTGCACTCGCTGGCCCGCTTCGAGGGCGGCGTCCGTTTGCGCCAGCAGGTGTGCGCGCGGCAGGCCCAGGGAGTCGAAGGCGCCCGCCTTGATGAGGCTCTCGATCACTCGCCGGTTCACCAGCCGAAGGTCGACGCGCGCGCAGAAATCATCGAGCGTCTTGAAGGGCCCGTCCGTGGCGCGCGTGTGGAGGATCGACTCCATGGCCGCCTCGCCCACGTTCTTGATGGCGGCGAGGCCGAAGCGGATGGTGTCGCCCGCCACGCTGAACTGCACGGCGGAGGTGTTGACGTCCGGCGGCTGCACCGCCAGCCCCATCGCGCGGCACTCGTCGATGTACTTCACGATCTTGTCGGTGTCGCCCATTTCCGACGTGAGCAGCGCCGCCATGAACTCCACCGGGTAGTTCGCCTTGAAGTACGCCGTCTGGTAGGCCACGAGCGCGTAGGCCGCGGCGTGGGAGTTATGGACGGCAATCCCGTTCGCGATGAAGCTTCGCGCCCCCGGCACTTCGATGTCG
>CAYQQT010000347.1:2549-4792 GCA_964419375.1 uncultured bacterium | reverse complement strand
CGCCAGCGTGCACTCGGCGTCGGGAATCAGAACCTCCGCGCGAAGCTGGCCGCCGCGCTCGGGCTCGACAACGTCGTTGGGCAGAGCCCCGCCATGGCGCAGGTCTTCGAGTCCTGATCCTTGGGCGAGTCCGGCACGGGCAAGGAGCTGATTGCCCGCGCCGTCCACGCCAACAGTCCCCGCGCCGGGCATCCGTTCGTCCCGGTGGACTGCGCATCGTTGCCCGAGAACCTCCTCGAATCGGAGCTGTTCGGTCACGAGAAGGGCGCCTTTACGGGTGCCGTCCGCACCAAACGCGGCCTCATGGAGACCGCGGACGGCGGCACGCTCTTCCTCGACGAGATCGGCGAGCTGCCTCTGAGTCTTCAGTCGAAGCTTTTGCGGGCGCTCCAGGAGCGCCAGATCCAGCGTGTCGGCGGCACGGGGCTGGTGGACGTCAACGTTCGCGTGGTCTCGGCCACCAACCGCAACGTCCGTGAGGCGATCAGCAAGGGCGAGTTCCGCGAGGAGCTCTACTACCGCATCAATGTCATCGAGATCCGCCTGCCCCCGCTGCGTGAACGGGCCGGGGACGTGCGACTGCTGGTCCACGCCTTCCTCAAGCGCTACGGGCAAGGGCGCGTCACGGCCTGCGACGAATCGGCGATGGCGGCGCTCGAAGCGTACCGCTGGCCCGGGAACGTACGCGAGCTGCAGAACGTCATCGAGCGGGCCTGCGCGCTCGCCGACGGGGAGGCCATCAGCCGAAACGATCTGCCCGACCATGTCCTGCAAGGCGGTCGCGCCGCGGTCGGCGGTCAGCCGATGGCGGACGCGCGGCTCGCGGCTGCCTCGCTGCCACTGAAGGACGCCAGGGACCAGTGGATGGGCGTGCTCGAGGCGTCCTACTTGCGCGGCCTGCGTGAAGGACGCCGACATCGACCGGAAGACGTTCCACCGACTGGTCACCAAGCACGGCATCGCTAGCTGGTTCCCCCGCGGCGGGGCGCAGTCGCCCCAGCCGCGGACCGTGCCCGTTCGGTAACACCGTGTTTTCGATCGTCTTCCGGTGTGGCACCCGCCTTGCTGTCCATCCCGTCCATGACAAGCTCCGCAGTCGTCCTTGTCGTGGACGACGAATCCGACCTCGCCGAATCATGCGCTCGCCTGCTTCGGCGTCGCGGCTACCACGTCGTGACGGCTGACTCTTATGCAACAGGTCACGCTGTGCTAACCGGGACGTCGCCTGCGCTGCTTGTCTCCGACGTCCGACTGCCCGACGGCGACGGCTGCGATCTTGTGCGCGCCGCCAGCGCCCTGAAGCCGCCGGTGCCGGCCATCGTCATGTCCGGATACCTCTCGGAGGCGAGCGAGATGGCTGCGCGCGATGCCGGCGCCGTCGCGTTTCTGTCGAAGCCGTTCCTCATCGATGTTTTTGCGCAGGCCGTGGAGAAGGCGCTGGAGCGACGAGACGCGTAATGTCGACCGGGCATCCGGCGCCGGCGGGTACGGTCATCGCCATCGGAAGTTCCGCCGATGCTTCAAAGCGCTTGGCACGATCACGGGGATGCCCAAGGCGGCGATCGGCCGTAATGGCATCGACTTCGTGCTAAACCTCGTGGAGATCGGGCTGCTGGTCGCGAAGCTCGTCAGCGTGGCGTAACGCGGGCGGACAGCGGCGCCGTGAACACCAGCTCGACCACGCCCTGCTCCACATTGCGCTCGGCGATGGCGCCGAAGCGGGCGATGAGGTCGAGCATGCGCCGGTTGTCGGCGAGCACCCATGCGCGAAAGCGTTCGATCCCGTTCAGGCTGGCGGCGTGCAGCAGTTCACTGAACAGGCGGGTGCCGAGACCGCGGTTCTGCCAGCTGTCCTGCACCACGAACGCGACCTCGACCGTATGCAGATCCGAGGTCGTGTCGTAGCGAGCCACCGCGACGAGGTCGCCTGTTTCCGGGTCCACCCCCACGAGGGCAAGCCGGCGCTGATAGTCGACGTTGGCCAGATAGTGAGCCCAGTTCAGGGGCAAGCGCCGCATGATCGTGAAGAATCGCTGGTAGGCGCTCTGCTGGCTGAGCCGGCCGTGCAGCGCGACCAGCGATGGCTCGTCTCCTGGAACAATCGGTCGTAGGCGAACCCGCGCACCGTCGTTCAGCACAATCTCATGATCGAACTCGCGCATCAGGGTCGCAACGTCCACCGGCCGAGTGTCGACCAAAACCCGCCCACGATCAAATGGGGCGCGCTGACCCCAGCGTTGCGC
>CAYQQT010000347.1:0-2449 GCA_964419375.1 uncultured bacterium | reverse complement strand
AAAGGCGCGGTACGACCGCTGCGAAGCGCGACCATCGGCCTCGACGGCTCGGACTCGGCGCGCGCCGCCCTCGACTATTGTTCGACACTACCGCTGCCCACCGACCTCGCGGTACGGCTCGTCGGGGTTGTTGAGCCGCTGCGCTACCCATCGGTCGACGTCGTCTCGTCTCAGCTGGTCGAGGTGATGAAGGAATACGAGGACGAGCGCCGCAGTCAGCTTGAGACCATCCTCGCCAGCGGCTCGGCCCAGCTTCGCGGGCGCGTGCGGAACGTCACGACGACCACGTTGGTAGGCCTGGCGGCGGCCTCAATCCTCAGTGAGGCGGCGAAGCAGCCGAGCGATCTCATCGTCGTCGGCGCCCGTGGCCTCGGGCCGGTGAAGCGGTTGCTGCTCGGCAGCGTGTCGGAGTCCGTGCTGCGCCACGCGTCGTGCTCCGTGTTGATCGTGCGCCCGCGCGCGAGCGCCTGAAGCTCGGCAACGTGAGAGCGCCACAAGGCTATGACCGAACCGCTCCGTACGGACGGTGGGTCGGGGCGGGAGATCGGCCCCGTGCTGTTCTCGGGCGTCTGCGACAAGGATCTGCCGCGGTGCCGCTTCGCCGTGACCGTGGAAGAGAACGAGCCCGGCCGGAGGGATCAGCTCGGGATCACGGTGACCGGGGCGCTGAACGAGGTCAGGTCGCAGCGCCTCATCCTCTCCACCGGATGTTCCGGCAGGGGATGCCGGCCTACCCGGGCGCGGTCATCGCGGCCTGCTCGGCGACAGCCTCATCCACCGCTCGCCCGTGCCCTTTACTTCGTCGCGATCTGGGGAATCGTGATGGGGGCGTTGGAGCGCCTGGATCCGCTCGCTCTTTCTTGGCGTGCTCATGATGCTGATCCCGCTCGATCTGTTGCCGACCACGGCCGCTCCGTGCCGCCAGCGAGGCGCCGGCGCCCCAGCCGCGGAGCCATCGCCCCACGCGTCCACGCTGTCGTTGCGTCCGAATACCGCTGATTCGCTGATGTTCTGGTGTGGCACTCCTGTTGCTAATTGCTAGCGAGCGGAATGGAGGTTGGGAATGAAAGCAAACCGAATCCTCGTCCCGCTCGATGGTTCGACGCACGGTGAGGCGGTACTGGACAAGGCCGTCGAGCTCGCGGACGACGGCGCGGCCCTCGTGCTGTTGCGCGCCGCCGAGGCGCGTAGCCTCGTCGGTGATCCAGTTGCTGCGCAGCTGGAGGTCGTTCACGAGGCCGAGCAATACCTTGGCGGGGTCGCGGAGCGGCTGCGGCGTGCCGGCGTGACCCGTGTAGAGACGTGTGTCTGGTACGGTCCCGCCGCCGAAGCGATCGTCGAGGCGGCGCGGGCGCGGGACACAGACCTCATCCTCATGAGCTCGCATGGACGCAGCGGGCTCAGTCGCCTCGTGCTCGGGAGCGTCGCGGAGACGGTGCTGCGGGGAACGACGACGCCGGTCCTGCTCATCCGCCCCACCGGTGCGCCGGTCGCGGCCATCACGGCGGGCGGCGCGCGTCCCGCGGAGGTGAGCCGTGTATAAGCGCGCACTCGTTCCCCTCGACGGCTCACCGGTCGCGGAAGCGATCATCCCATTCATCCTCGAGATCGCGGGCCCCCTCGATATGGCGGTGAGGCTGCTCCGGGTCGTGGAGCCCATCCCGTCGGTGGTGGTCGAGGGCCCCATGATCGTCGATGATCCGGTCGCGCGGGAGCGCGACGCGGAGGAGTATCTGGCGCCGATCGCGGCCGAGCTCCGTGGCCGGGGCGTCGACGCGGGGTGGGAGGTCCGGCGCGGTGCCGCGCCGGCCGCCATCCTGGCCGCCGCGAAGGCTTTTGGCGCCGACCTCATCGCGATGAGCACGCACGGACGTAGTGGCCTCCGTCGGTTGCTGTTCGGCTCGGTGGCGGAGCAGGTGCTGCGCCATGCCGACGTGCCGGTGTTCCTGATGCGCCAGACCGAGGCGCAAATCGCCGCGCGTGCGGCAAAGGACAAGGAGATCACACGATGAGCCGCCCTATCATGCATGCCACCGACTTCTCGCCCGCCTCACGGGCTGCGTTCGCCAAGGCCGTGGAGCTCGCCAAAAGGGATCGCGCACCGCTCACGATCACGCACGTCATGCTTCCGCCGGTCATGATGGTGGGCGACGGCTACATCGCGCCGACGACGTGGGACGACATCAGTCGTGCGCACCGTAAGATGTCGCAGAAGAAGCTCGACGCCTTGGTCGCTCGGGCGAAATCCGCAGGCGTGCGGGCCCGCGGATTGCTCCTCGAGGGGCAGCCGTCCGACCAGATCCTGCGCGCCGCCAAGCGGGCGGGTCTGCTGGTGATCGGTACCCACGGGCGCACCGGCTTTGCACGCTTCATCTTGGGCTCCGTCGCTTCGCGCGTCGTGGCCGGCGCCCGGTGCCCGGTCGTCACGGTGCGAGGCAAGTAGAGCCCG
>CAYQQT010000346.1:3602-4795 GCA_964419375.1 uncultured bacterium | reverse complement strand
GCCGAGCTCGTCGTCATCAGCCCCGGCGTGCCCGTGGACGCGCCCGCCCTCGGCAGCGCCCGCGCGCGCGGCGTGCCGGTCATCGGCGAGCTGGAGCTCGGATGGCGGGCGATGGAAGCCGCCACCATCGCGATCACCGGCACCAACGGCAAGACGACCACCACGTCGCTCACGGCAGCGTTGCTCGCCGAGCAGCCACGGCCCGTGCTCGTGGGGGGCAACATCGGCACCCCGCTCGCCGCCCGCGCCGCCGGGTTCCCGCCGGACGGCATCGTGGTGGCGGAAGTGTCGAGCTTCCAGCTGGAGACGATCGAGACCTTCCAGCCCCGCGTGGCCGCCGTCCTCAACGTGACCCCCGACCACCTCGACCGCCACTACACGTTCGAGAACTACCTCGACGCCAAGGCGCGCATCTTCCTCAACCAGACGGCGGCCGACTGCGCGGTGCTCAACGCCGACGACCCGGGAGCGGCCGGGCTGGTCACCCGCACGCAGGCGCACATCGTCTGGTTCAGCCGGCACCGGCGGCTCGACCACGGCATCTTCGTGGCCGACGGCTGGGTGCGCGCCAAGCTCAACGGCCACGTGGACGACATCTGCCCCGTGAGCGAGATCCGGCTGCGCGGCGCCCACAACGTCGAGAACGTGCTCGCCGCCAGCGCGTGCGCGCTCTGGATGGGCATCCCGTTCGCTGCCGTGCGGCGCGCGGTGGGACGCTTCCAGGCGGTCGAGCACCGGATCGAGTTCGTGCGCGACATCCGGGGCGTGCAGTTCTTCAACGACTCCAAGGGCACCAACGTCGCGTCCACCGTGAAGGCGCTGGAAAGTTTTTCCGAGCGCGTCGTCCTCATCGCGGGCGGCAAGGGCAAAGGCCAGGACTGGGCGCCGCTGGCGGCGGCCGCGCGCGGGCGCGTCGTCCACGCCGTCGTCATCGGCGAGGACGGCCCGAAGATCGCCACCGCCCTCGAAGCGGCGGGCATCCCGACCACCGGCGCTCCCACCATGCACGCTGCCATCGACGCCGCGCGCGCCGCCGCGGGCCCCGGCGACGTCGTGCTGCTGTCGCCCGCCTGCGCCTCCTTCGACATGTTCGACAACTACGAGCACCGCGGCGAAGTCTTCAAGCGCCTCGTGGAAGAGCTCGCATGACTTTTGGTTGCGTCCGGTGGGGGGGCTTGGGGGCGGAGCGGCGC
>CAYQQT010000346.1:0-3502 GCA_964419375.1 uncultured bacterium | reverse complement strand
AATGCCCCGCAAGCTGACGCCGGACATGTGGCTGTTCGGGGTGGCGGTGGTGCTGCTGTCGGCGGGCGTGGTGATGGTCTACTCGGCGAGCGCGATCGTGGCCGCCGACCGCTTTCACGATCCGTACTTCTTCCTCAAGAAGCAGGTGTTCTGGGCGCTGCTGGGATCGGCCGCGCTGTGGGTGGTGCTGCGTGTCGACTATCGCCGCCTGGAGCCGCTCGTGCTGCCCGTGCTGATCCTCGCGGTGGTGCTGCTGGTGCTCGTGCTCGTGCCGCCACTCGGGCAGGCGATCAACGGCACCCGGCGATGGATTCGCCTGGGGCCGGTGTCGTTTCAGCCGGCGGAGCTGGCCAAGCTCGCCCTCGTCGTCTACCTCGCCGGCTTCCTCGCCGAGCGCCGTCACGACCTCGAGGACTTCCGGCGCGGGTTCCTGCCCCCCGTGCTGGTGGCGGCCGCGCTGGCGGCGCTGGTGCTCGTGCAGCCGGACCTCGGCTCCTGCCTCACGCTCGTCGCTCTCACCTTCGGGCTCCTCTACATCGCGGGCAGCCCGCTCAAGCACCTGGCGTGGGCGATGGCGCCGGCCCTGCTGTTGCTGGCGCTCGCCGTGTACGCGGCGCCGTACCGCCTGCGCCGCATCACCGCCTTCATCGATCCGTGGGCGGATGCGCGGGGCAGCGGCTTTCAGATCATCCAGTCGTGGCTGGCCTTCGGCAACGGCGGTCTCTTCGGCCAGGGCATCGGCGGCTCACGCCAGAAGCTCTTCTACCTGCCGGAGGCGCACACCGACTTCATCTTCGCCGTCATCGGGGAGGAGTTCGGATTCGTGGGCTCGATGACGGTCGTCGCGCTCTTCGCCGTTCTCATCTGGCGCGGGCTGCGCATCGGGCTGCGCGCGCCGGAGCCGTTCGGCGCCTACCTGGCGCTCGGGATCACCGTGCTCCTCGCCACGCAGACGCTGGTGAACCTGGGCGCGGTCACGGGCCTGCTGCCCACGAAGGGGCTGCCGCTGCCCTTCATCTCGTTCGGCGGCTCGGCGCTGATGATGACGATGGTGTCCACCGGCGTGCTCCTCAACATCTCCCAGCACAGCCATGTTTAAGCGCTACCAGCAGATCCACTTCGTCGGCATCGGCGGCAGCGGGATGTCGGGGATCGCCGAGATCCTCCTCAACCTCGGCTACCGGGTCACCGGTTCGGATGCCCGGCGCAATGACGCCGTGGAGCGCCTCGAGCAGCTCGGCGCGAAGATCTTCATCGGCCACGAGGCGAGCCACACGGACGGCGCGCACGTGGTGGTGTACTCGTCCGCGGTGTCGCGCGACAACATCGAGGTGCAGGTGGCGCGCCAGCGCCAGATACCGGCCATCCCACGCGCCGAGATGCTGGCCGAGCTCATGCGCCTCAAGTACGGCATCGCCGTCGCCGGCACGCACGGCAAGACCACCACCACGTCGATGGTGGGCGCCGTCCTCGCGGAGGGACGTCTCGACCCCACCATCGTGGTGGGAGGGCGTGTGACGGGGCTGGGGTCGAACGCGCGCCTCGGCCAGGGCGATTTCCTCGTGGCGGAGGCCGACGAGTCCGACGGCTCCTTCCTGAAGCTCGATCCCACCATCGCGGTGATCACCACCATCGACGCCGAGCACATGGATCACTACGGCAGCCTCGACGCCATCCGCGAGGCGTTCGTGCGCTTCGTGTCGAAGGTGCCGTTCTACGGCGCAGCAGTGCTCTGCCTCGATCAGCCGAACATCCAGCTCCTGATCCCGCGTATCGAGAAGCGCATCATCACCTACGGCCTGGAGTCGGGGGCGGACCTCGTGGCCCGCCACCTGCACCTGGCCGGCATGACGAGCCGCTTCGAGGTGTACCACCGCGGCGCCCTCCTTGGTGAGTGCACGCTGCAGATCCCCGGCCGTCACAACGTGCTCAACGCGCTCGCCGCCGTCGGCGTCGGGCTGGACGTGGACATTCCCTTCCTCACCATCCAGAAAGCGCTCGCCGGGTTCGCGGGCGTGCAGCGCCGCTTCCAGGTTCTCGGCACCGCGCGGGGGATCACCGTGGTGGACGACTACGGCCATCACCCCGCCGAGATCCGCGCGACCCTTGCCGCCGCCAAGGCCGGGTTCGATTGCCGGGTCGTGACCGTGTTCCAGCCGCACCGGTACACGCGCACCATGCATCTGCGTCAGGAGTTCCTGACCGCCTTCAACCAGGCGGACGTGCTGCTTCTCATGGACATCTACGGAGCGGGGGAGCTACCCATCCCCGGCGTCACCGCCGAGGACCTCGCGAGCGGCATCCGCTCGCACGGCCACCGCCACGTCACGTATCTCGGCAGCGACCGGAATCGCATCGTCAATCACCTCTGCGAGGTCACGCGGCCGGGCGACCTGGTGCTGACGTTGGGCGCCGGGGGCGATGTCAGCCAGCTCGGTCCGGAGATCTTGCGCCGACTCGAGGCCGACTCGCTGAATGGGAGGTCGAAATGCTAGGAGAGATCCGGGGGGAAGTGCGCTTCAAGGAGCCCCTGAGCTTCCACACGTCACTTCGCATCGGCGGCCCCGCCGACATCTTCGTCATTCCTCAGGACGTGGACGACATCCGGCACGCGCTCGCCTTTGCCGAGCGCGAGCAGTTGCCGGTGAACGTGATCGGCGGTGGCAACAATCTCCTCGTGAAAGACCGCGGCATCCGCGGCGTCGTGCTCAGGCTCGAAGGCTGCCTGGGCCGCGCCGAGTTCCATGGAGAAGAGGCGATCGCGGGCGCGGGCGTCAGCCTCTCCGCGCTCATCCGCGAAGCGGCCGCGCTGAACCTGGGCGGCATGGAGTGTCTGGTCGGCATCCCCGCCACCATCGGCGGCGCCCTCGCCATGAACGCGGGCACGCCGGACGGCTGGATCGGCAACTTCGTGAGCGGCGTCTACTACCTGAACCCCGACGGCACCATCGGCGAGTTCAAGCCGGCGGCGGGCGCCGTCACGTACCGCACGTTCCACGCGCCCCCCGGGGCCGTGCTCGTCGGCTGCCGGCTGCAGCTGCACCGCCGGCCGCTCGCCGAGATCCAGCAGGACATCAAGCAGCGGCTCAAGCACAAGAAGGCCACGCAGCCGCTCGCGCTCGCGTCGGCAGGATGTGTGTGGAAGAACCCGGAGAACGAGGAGGCCTGCCGGCTCGTGGAGAAGGTGGGCCTCAAGGGCAAGCGCCTGAACGGCGCCGAGATCTCGTCCAAGCACGCCAACTTCATCGTCAACCGTGGCGGCGCCGCCGCCGCCGACATCGTGGCCCTCATGGACATGACACGCGAGCGCGTGCAGGCGCAGTTCGGCATCGCGCTGGAGACCGAGATCAGGGTTCTCGGTGAGTAGAGTCGGACTCATCTCGCCGAGAGCGCGGGCGGCCGCCCTCCACGATCTTGGCGAGCGTTCGCCCCTCGTCTCGGGTCAACGGGTGGGCGCGGCCCGCCGTCGCCGCGCGCGCCTGCTCGCCCGGCTCGCGCGCGC
>CAYQQT010000345.1:0-4807 GCA_964419375.1 uncultured bacterium | reverse complement strand
CCCCAAGCCCCGACGCTCGGCAGCGCCCCGGCGAAGCCGTGGCGCTCCTCGATATCCGACGGCTCCTACACGGCCACCATCGCCTCCGCCGCCGCGCGCGCCGCCTCCTCCATGTCGCCGTCCGTATGCGCGAGCGACACGAAGGCCGCCTCGAACTGCGAGGGCGCCAGCGACACGCCGCGCTCGAGCATGGCGTGGAAGAAGCGCGCATAGCGCCGGGTGTCGGCGCGCCGCGCGCTCGCGTAGTCGGTCACCGGTTCCGCACAGAAAAAGCCCGTGAGCATGGACCCCGCACGGTTGATGGTGAGCGCCACCCCCGCCTTCTGCGCCGCTTCGCGCAGCCCGTGCTCTAGCCGCGCCCCCAGCTCTTCCAACCGGTCGTACGCGTGCCGGTCGCGCAGCGTCCGCAGCGCGGCGAGGCCGGCGGCGACGGCGAGCGGATTGCCCGACAGCGTGCCCGCCTGATAGACGGGCCCGAGGGGCGCCACCTGCTCCATGAGGTCGCGCCGCCCGCCGTACGCGCCCACGGGCAGCCCGCCGCCGATGATCTTACCGAGGCACGTGAGGTCGGGAGAGATCCCGTACTTCTCCTGCGCGCCGCCGTACGCGACGCGAAAGCCGGTGATCACCTCGTCGAAGATCAGCACCGCGCCCGCCTGCGTGGTGAGCGTGC
Source organism: uncultured bacterium (assembly GCA_964419375.1). Taxonomy (GTDB): domain Bacteria; phylum Methylomirabilota; class Methylomirabilia; order Rokubacteriales; family CSP1-6; genus JBBDXO01. Next base: position 4,134 of record CAYQQT010000345.1, on the reverse strand, counting down.
GGAGCAGATCGAGGAAGCCGGGGGCGGGCGGCACCACGCCCATGTTGCCGGCGATCGGTTCCACGATGACGGCAGCGATCTCCCCGCCGCACGCGCGGAACACCTCGCGCACGCCGTCGAGATCGTTGAAGGATGCGGTGAGCGTGAGGCGCGCGAGCGCCGCCGGCACCCCGCCGCTGTCGGGGATGCCGAAGGTGGCCCCGCCCGAGCCCGCCTTCACGAGGAGGCTGTCGGCGTGGCCGTGATAGCAGCCGTCGAATTTCAGGATGAGATCCCTCCCCGTGGCGCCGCGCGCGAGGCGGATGGCGCTCATGGTCGCCTCCGTCCCCGAGCTCACGAGGCGCAGCATCTCCATGGAGGGATACGCCGCCGTGATGGCGGCGGCGAGGTCGACCTCGCCCGCGGTGGGCATGCCGTAGCTCGTCCCGAGGCTCGCCGCCGCCACCACTGCCTCCACGACGGGGGGCGGCGCGTGGCCGAGGATCAACGGCCCCCACGAGCCGACGAAGTCGAGGTAGGCGAGGCCGTCGACGTCCCACACGCGCGCGCCTTCGCCGCGCGCGACGAAGAACGGCTCGCCACCGACGGCCCGGAAGGCGCGCACGGGGCTGTTCACTCCGCCGGGGATCAGCCGTTCCGCGGCCGCAAGGTACGCGCTCGAGCGTTTTCTCGGGTTGTCGATGTCGAGATCTCCCTTGTCGGCCCGCTCGAAGCCGCGGGTGTCCGGATTCCAGCGGTAGGCGGCGGCGGCTTCCACGGCGGCGCCGACGACGGAGACGACCAGATAGACGACATCCGGGTAGGCCGGCTCGCCGTCCATGAGCGCCTGCAGCCGGTCCGTCTCCGAGAAATAGGCGCCCGCGTTGGGATGCGAATGATAGACGACGGCGAGGCTGAACCCCTCCCGCTCCACCCGGTTGACCCGCGCCAGATCGGCGGGATCTATGAAATACGCCGTGCGCGCGTCGCGGGGAAAGCGCGCGGGATCGGCCGCGTGCTTCTGATCCTGGATGTTGCGGCAGGCGACGAGACGCCGCTCATCGCCGCGCACGACGACGACGCCGCAGCACTCGTTGGGATACTCACGGATCGCGTGCCGCTTGATCTCCGCGAGCTCGTCGGCGGTAACGACCACTATGAAGAATGGGGGGGCACGCACGGCCCCCCCATTTCCCCCCCCCGCGAGGGCAGGGATGATGGCCACCTCGTCGCCGTCGTGCAGGGGGGCGGCGAGGCCGCCCAGCCCCTCGATGGGCTCGCTGTTGACGTAGATGTTGATGTGGCGGTGCACGGAGCCCCCGGGATCGCGCACGAGGCCCTTGAGCCCGTCGAAGGACGACTCCAGCTCGTCGAGCATCGAGCGCACGTCGCGCGCCGTCACCGCCACGCGATCCTGGTTCGCCGTCGCCCGCCGGAAGGGCGTGGGGATGTACACGGTGACCATCACGTCAGCCCATCGACAGATAGCGCTCGCCGGTGTCCGGGAGCACGGTCACCACCACCTGGTGGGCGGACATGCGCGCCGCCACCTCGCAGGCGGCGAAGACGGCCGCGCCCGCGGAGATGCCCACCAGCAAGCCCTCCTCGCGCGTGAGACGGCGCGAGAAGAGCGTGGCGTCCTCGTCGCGCACGAGGATGATCTCGTCGATGATGGCGCGATTCAGGACGCCGGGCACGAAGGAGGCCCCGATGCCCTGGATCCCGTGCGGGCGGGCGTGGCCGCCGGAGAGCACCGGGGATTTCGCCGGCTCCACCGCGATCACGCGCACGCCGGGCACCTTGTCCTTGAGCACCTCGCCCACGCCGGTGAGCGTGCCGCCCGTGCCCACGCCCGCTACGAACGCGTCCAGCTTGCCGTCCACGGCGTCCAGGATCTCGAGGGCCGTCGTGCGGCGATGGATTTCCGGATTGGCGGGGTTCTGGAACTGCTGCGGCATGAAGTACTCCGGATGCTCGCGCAGCAATTCCTGCGCGGCGAAGACGGCGCCCGTCATGCCCTCGATGGCCGGCGTGAGGTGGATCTCGGCGCCGAAGCGCGCGAAGAGCCGCTGCCGCTCCACGCTCATGTCCTCCGGCATGGTGATGATGAGGCGGTACCCCTTCACCGCCGACACGAGCGCGAGACCGATGCCCGTGTTGCCCGTGGTCGGCTCCACGATGGTGCCGCCGGGCTTCAAGGCGCCGCTGCGCTCCGCCGCCTCCACCATCGCCACCCCGATGCGGTCCTTCACGCTGCCACCCGGGTTGCGCGACTCCACCTTGGCGAGCACCGCGGCCCCGCCCGCGCGCGGCAGGCGGCGCAGGCGCACGAGGGGCGTGGAGCCGATCAAATCGAGCACCGAGTCCGCGATCTTGCCGTTCTTCATGTCGGCCTCAGATATGGTACATGGGCTTCGCCGTGCGGCGGCGCTCGAGCGTCCGCGTCACGAGGTCGCCGAAGGTGAGCCGGTCCACCACCTGCGACACCGCTCCCGAGATCTCGTCCCACAGCTCGGCGAGCTCGTGGCCGGCGCCGCCGTTGCGGCGCCCCTGGGCCGCCGCCTCGAACGCCGAGCCGCCCTCCACCGCGCGCAGCACCGCGCCCACCGTGATCTCCTCCGGCGCCTTCGTGAGGTGATAGCCGCCCGTCGAGCCGCGCTTGGAGGTGAGCAGGCCCGCGCGCTTGAGCGAGAGCAGCACCTGCTCGAGGTAGCGCTGCGGAATGGACTGCCGCGCCGCGATCTCCTGGATGGGAATGAGCCCGCGCTCGCGGTTCATCGCCAGATCCAGCATCGCCTTGATGGCGTACTCGCCCTTGGCCGAGATCCTCACCGCTGGTGCATCCCCCGCTCCAGCACCCGCGCCGCCTCCTTGGCGAAGTAGGTGATGACGATGTCGGCTCCCGCACGCCGGATGGACATGAGCGCTTCCATCATGGCGCGCTCCTCGTCGAGCCAGCCGAGCTTGCCCGCGGCCTTGATCATCGCGTACTCCCCGGAGACGGAGTAGGCGGCGAGCGGAACGCCGAACTCGCTCTTGGCGCGCGAGATGATGTCGAGGTACGGCAGCGCCGGCTTCACCATGACGATGTCCGCTCCTTCGTCGATGTCGAGCGCGATCTCGCGCATCGCCTCCTGCGCGTTGGCGGGATCCATCTGGTAGGAGCGGCGGTCGCCGAACTGGGGCGTCGAGTTCGCGGCCTCGCGGAAGGGCCCGTAGAAGGTCGACGCGTACTTGGCGGAGTACGCCATGATGGGCGTGTCGGCGTAGCTGCTCTCGTCGAGCGCCTCGCGGATGGCCCCCACCCGGCCGTCCATCATGTCCGAGGGCGCCACCATGTCGGCGCCCGCCTCCGCGTGCGACACCGCGGTGCGCGCGATCAGCTCCACCGTGGGATCGTTGCGCACGACGCCGTCCTCCACCACGCCGCAGTGGCCGTGGCTCGTGTACTCGCACAGGCAGACGTCGGTGATGACGAGGAGGTCGGGCACGCGGTCCTTCACGGCGCGCACGGCCTGCTGCACGATGCCGTCCTCCGCGTACGCCTCCGAGCCGTGCGGGTCCTTGTCCTCCGGCAGGCCGAAGAGCAGGATGGCGGGAATGCCCATGCCCGCCGCGTCCTTGGCCTCCTTCACGAGCTCGTCCACGGACAGGTGCGACTGCCCCGGCATGGAGGTGATGGGCTCGCGCACCCCGCGCCCATGCACGACGAAGAGCGGGTAGACGAAATCGTCGACGGCGAGCCTCGTCTCGCGCGTCATCGCGCGCAGCAGCGCCTTCTCCCGCAGCCGCCGCGGTCGAAACATGGCATGCGCCATCACTCGGTCCTCCTACCCCGCCGGCCGGCCGGTCGTGGGGATCGTGAGAAATAATCGGCGATCGCACGCGCGAGCGCCGGGATCGTGTACTCGCGCGGCATGACGTCGGTGGGCAGCCCGTACTCGGCGGCGGTAGCGGCGGTGATGGGCCCGATGGACGCCACCTTCACGCGTCCCTGCCAGGCGCGGCGCTCCTCCTCGCTGAACAGCTCGGCGAAGTTCCGTGCCGTGGACGAGCTCGTGAAGGTGACGGCGTCGATCGTGCCCGCCGCCAGCGCATCCCGCAGCCGCCCCGCCCCGCCGTCCGCCCGCCGCGTGGCGTAGGCGGCCACGTCCG
>CAYQQT010000344.1:0-4811 GCA_964419375.1 uncultured bacterium | reverse complement strand
GGACGCCGTGGTACAGTGCGCAAAAAAGCGCGTCGAAGGAGCCGCCATGGAATTCGGGATCCTGTTCACCTCGCACCCCAATCACGTCACCGAGCCCTACCCGCACCGCGATGTGCACGCGCGCGTCACGGCGGAGATCGAGGCTGCCGATCGCCTCGGCTATGACACCGCGTGGGTGGCGGAGCACCACTTCTCCAACCAGTACGGGATCATGCCGGACGTCTTTACCTACATGGGCTACCTCGCCGCGCGGACGTCGCGCATCAAGCTGGGCACCGCCGTGGTCACGGTGCCGCTCTACGAGCCCATCCGCATCGTGGAGAACATGGCGTTCGTGGACATCCTCTCCGGCGGGCGCGTCGTGCTCGGCCTCGGCTCCGGCTACCGGCCCTACGAGTTCGAAGGGTTTGGACGCGACTTCGAGGCCCGCCGGGACATCCAGGAGGAGGCGATCGACCTCATCCTGAAGCTCGTGCACGAGCGGAGGGTCAAGCACCAGGGCGCGCACTTCCGCGCCACCATCGAGGGCGACTACGAGATCTTCCCCGTCAGCGTGCAGCAGCCGCACCCGCCCCTCTTCATGGCGGCCGGCACCGACCGCTCCATGGCGTACGCAGCCCGGCACGGCTTCGGCCTGATGCTCTCCACGCTGCCGTCGTTCCCCACGCTCGCCAAGCAGATCGGGTTCTATCGCAATCACATGAAGGAAGCGCCGGCGCCGCTGAACGCCAACCCTGCGCACGGCAGCGTGGACATCGCGCGCTGGGTCTACGTGGCGGACACGGACGCCGAGGCCAGACGCGACAGCGCGGAGGGCATCGTGCGCCACATCAGCCACTTCATGAGCGGCGCCACCGCGGGGTATCTCGGCAACGTCTCCGAGAAGAGCAGCACGGACACCCTGAATTACGACGACCTCGCCTCCACCACCATCCTGCACGGCTCGCCGGAGACGGTCGTGACGCGGCTGAAGGAGCTGTACGAGGCCACGGGCCTCACCTCCCTGCTGCTGCACTACCCGCCCTACTACGGCCACGAGAAGGCGATGAAGAGCCTGCGCCTCTTCGCGGAGCGGGTGATGCCGGCGTTCAAGAAATGAGCGACGACCTCTGCTTTCTGTCCGCCACCGAGCTGGCGGCCCACATCCGCGCCCGGAAAATCTCCGTGACGGAGACCGTGCAGGCGCACCTGGCGCAGGTCGAGCGCGTGAACCCCAGGGTGAACGCGATCGTCACGCTCACCGCCGAGCGCGCGCTGGACGAGGCGCTCTCCAAGGACGACGCGCTGGCGCGCGGCGAGGCGACGGGCCCGCTCTTCGGCCTGCCCGTCGCGCACAAGGACCTCGTCCCCACGCGCGGCATCCGCACCACCTACGGCTCGCCCATCTACCGGGACCACGTGCCGGAGGAGGACGGGCTCATCATCGAGCGCCTGCGCGCGGCGGGCGCCGTCACCATCGGCAAGACCAACACCCCCGAGTTCGGCGCCGGCTCGCAGACGTTCAACGAGGTCTTCGGTCGCACCCTGAACCCGTACGATCCGACGAAGACGTGCGGCGGCTCCAGCGGCGGCGCCGCGGTGGCGCTCGCGTGCGGCATGGTGCCCATCGCCGACGGCAGCGACATGGGCGGCTCGCTGCGCAACCCCGCCGCCTTCTGCAACGTGGTGGGCCTGCGTCCCGCGGCCGGCCGCGTGCCGACGTGGCCGACCGAGACGCCGTGGTTCCCCTTCTCCGTGCAGGGCCCGATGGCCCGCACGGTCCAGGACGTCGCCCTCCTGCTGAGCGCGATGGCGGGCCCCGACCGCCGCTCGCCCATCGCCATCGCCGAGCCCGGCGACCGCTTCCGTGCCCCGCTCGAGCGCAGCTTCAAGGGGGTGCGCATCGCCTTCAGCCTCGATCTCGGCGGCTTGCCCATCGACCCGCGGGTGACGAAGGCGATCGCGGCCCAGCGCAAGACCTTCGAGTCACTCGGCTGCGAGGTCGAGGACGGCCAGCCCGACTTCACGGACGCCCGGGAGATCTTCCAGGTCTTCCGCGCGTGGGCCTTCTCGATCAAGTACGCCCCGCTCCTCGCCGCGCACCCGCACGAGCTGAAGGACACGGTGATCTGGAACGTGGAGGAGGGCCTCAAGCTCACCGGCGCCGACATCGGCGAGGCCGAGGTCAAGCGCGGCCACCTCTACCACCGAGTCCGCCGGTTCATGGAGACCCACCACTTCCTCGTCCTGCCGTCGACGCAGGTACCGCCCTTCGACGTGACGCAGCCCTACGTCACCGAGATCAACGGCACGACGCTCCCCACCTACATCGACTGGATGCGCGCCTGCTCCGACATCACCGTCACCGGCCTGCCCGCGATCTCCGTCCCCGCCGGGTTCACGGACGAAGGCCTACCAGTGGGAATCCAGATCGTGGGCCGCCACCAGGACGAATGGGGCGTCCTCCAGCTCGCCCACGCCTTCGAGCAAGCGACCGGAATCGGCAAGCGCCGCCCCCCAGTCACGGAGAAGTAAAGCCCGGTCGAAGCAGCGAGGAGGGCGTGGCGGCGGGTCGGAGTGCGGTGACCACGTGGATGGTGGCCGCCCGGACCCGTGGCGGCTGGGCTCCATCTGCACGCCGTGGCCAGTCTCTAGTTGAGCGGGAAACGGGTCCCGCACCCCGACCCGCCGCCACGCCCTCCTCGCTGCTTCGACCGTCGGCGCCTGCTGCTTCTACCGCGCACGCCGCGGCACCCGGGACGGAGCGCGTCCGGGTGCCGCGGGAATGGCTCGCGTCAGACCTTCATCTCGGCGCCGATGGGATGCGCCGTCTGCAGTCGACGATAGAGCTCACCGACGGGACGCTGCAGCTGGCTCAGCGTCTCCATGACACCGGCCATCGTGTCCACCGCCGTCGCCTTCTCGCTCTTGTAGAACTGCACGTCGCCCTGCAGCCCCTGCACCTCCTTGCGCAGCTCCAGGACCTCTATGCGCATGCGGCTGCATTCCTGCTCCGTCTGCTCGAGCTTCACCTTGAGCCGCTCGCGGTCGTCGAGGAAGCCCGGGATGAGCCGCCCCATGAGGTACTGGCTCTCTTCGAGCCACTGGTCGACCCGTTGCCGGTCATCCACGATGTGCGTCTCTTCCATGAGCGTCCTTTCCGCGGCGGCCGCGGTGATGGGGAGATGCGGTGGGGCCGTCTGGCGCCGCGCGACGCAGCGGACGACGACGACCCGGTGGCAGGAGGAGAGGACGGGCCGGCCCTGACGGGGACGGTGCCGCCGGTCGACGATCACCTCGGTGCGGCGATCACCTTCGAAGCGGTGCGCGAGGTAATCGAAGAGGGCCGGCTCAGAGGCGGGGACGATGACGAGGTAGCGATCCGTGTGCTTCACCGTGTCACGCGTCGTACCCACCATGTGTCGTACCCACCATGTAGTGTCGGTGCAGACGATAACAACGGATAGAGGGGTCAGCAAAGAAAATCGGCGGCGACGGGCGCGACGGTCCGGACATGACCGAGCGTCACGCGTGCTGCGTCGCCGGCGGAGGGCCGGCGGAGATGATGCTCGGCCTCCTGCTCGCGCGCGCCGGTGTGGACGCCACGCTGCGCATCGCCGACTTCAGTCGCCTGCCCACGCGCTGCGGCTACATCGCGTTCATGCCGCAGTGGGACTTCCTGAGCTTCCTTGCTGAGCGCGCCGCGCGCTCCGCCACCTTCGCGCTCCGGATGGGAACGGAAGTCACCGGGCTCATCGAGCAGTCCGGGCGGGTGGTGGGCGTGCGCGCGCGCGGCGCCGAAGGCCCCTTGAAGCTTCGTGCCGACCTCGTCGTGGCCGCCGATGGGCGGCATTCCCGCCTCCGCGACGAGGCCGGTCTCGAGGTCCAGAACCTGGGCGCGCCCATGGACGTGCTGTGGTTCCGCCTGCCGCGCCGTCCCGGAGACCCGCCGCAGACGATGGGCCGCTTCGACGCGGGGCGCATCTTCATCCTCATCAACCGTGGCCACTACTGGCAATCGGGCTACGTGATCGCGAAGGGCACCATCGAGCAGGTCCGCGAGGCGGGGCTGGAGGCGTTTCGGGAGGGAGTGGCCAAGGCGGCGCCGTTCGCCCGCGATCGCGTGTCCGGTATCGGCTGGGACGACGTGAAGCTGCTCACCGTGCGGGTGAATCGCTTACGCCGCTGGCACCGCCCCGGCCTGCTCTGCATCGGCGACGCCGCGCCCGTGGGCGGCGTCGGCATCAACCTGGCGATCGCCGACGCCGTCGCCGCCGCCAACGCCAACGCGCTCGCCACGCCGCTGCGCGAGGGGCGTGTCAGCGGATGGTGGGCCGCGCCGTCGGGCTCGGCATCCGCCCCGAGCACGTCGCCGAACGTACCGTCAGCGGCTCTTGACCTTGAACGCCCCCCGCCGGTTCTGGCTCAGGCACGGCTCGGTGTTCTCGGAGCACACCGGCCGCTCCTTGCCGTAGGAGATAGTGGAGATGCGCTCCTTGGCCACGCCATAGGCGGACAGGTACTCGGCCACCGCCCTGGCGCGCCGCTCGCCGAGCGCGAGGTTGTACTCGGAGGTGCCCCGCTCGTCGCAGTGCCCTTCGACTAGCACGAGCATGTCGTCGTTGTCCTTGAGCCACGCGACGTTGGCCGTGAGCACGTCGGCGGCCTCGCCACTGATCGTGGCCTTGTCGAATCCGAAGTACACGGGCCGCAGCTGCGGGACGGCCATAAACTCGTCGATGCGCTGCCGCGCGGGGGGCTCTTCCTTCTTCGGCTCCTCCGCGGGCGGCGGGGGCGGCGGAGGCTCGACGGCGGCGACCGGCGGCGGCGGC
>CAYQQT010000343.1:0-4816 GCA_964419375.1 uncultured bacterium | reverse complement strand
GTCGCGAGTCCTCACGTGTTGAGTGGTTTGGGGCGAAAAAAAAGCCCGCGAGCGCCGCTGTGAAATGAGCCGGCGCTGCAGGGTCGAATACGTCATCGAATGCGCGTGCATACTCGCCTCCATCAAAAGCCTCTCAAGAGTCCAACCACCTTGCCGACGATTTTGAACTCGCGCTTGCGGGGATCGATGACGATGGGCGCCATGGTGGGATGCTCGGGCTTGAGCACGACGCGCTCGCCGTCCCGCTGGTAGCGCTTGACGGTGGCTTCCGCGTCGTCGCCGGAGCCGACCATGGCCACCACGATGTCGTTGACCTGCGCGCCCTCCTGACGGCGGACGAGGACGAGGTCCCCCTCGCAGATGTGCGCGTCGATCATGCTGTCGCCGCGCACCCGCAGCGCGAACAGGTCTTCGCCCCGTCCCGGCAGCGAGGCCGGAGCGATCTCGAGCTCGCCCTCGCGATTCTCCACCGCCAGCAGCGGCTGCCCCGCCGCGATGCGGCCGAGGATGGGCAGCCGGTACGACTGTCCGCCGCCCCCACTCCCCGTCACCGTCAGCGAGCGCGACGTCCTTCCTGCGCTCACCCGGCGCTGCAGCTCACCTTTGCGCTCGAGGGCTTTCAGGTGATCGAAGGCCGCGCGCGGCGTCACTTTGAAATGGTCGCCGATCTCGCGCACCGTGGGCGGGACACCGTGCTTGCTGGAGAACGACTTGATGAACTCCAGGACATCGCGCTGGCGCTCCGTCATCTCTCTCATGGCTGGCACTCTACTCAACAGACGTTGAGTTTGTCAATCTCTTCGTTTCCCGGGCGTGAGGAGGGTGGGATGGCTCGGGGTCCGGGGACCACGTGGCGGGCGCCCGCTTCGAGGCCGTGGCGGCTGGGCTCCATCTGCACGCCATGTCCGGTTCTAGTTTCTGGGAAACGAGTCCCCGGACCCCGAGCCCACCCCACCCTCCTCACGCCCTACCGTTGGGTGATACTCGTCGCTCGGCGATCGACTGCGTCGATCGCTCTCGCGCGCCTCCGGATGGACGGCCACGTGGCGGGCGCCCGCTTCGAGGCCGTGGCGGCTGGGCTCCATCTGCACGCCATGTCCGGTTCTAGTTTCTGGGAAACGAGTCCCCGGACCCCGAGCCCACCCCACCCTCCTCACGCCCTATCGTTTTTGGTACTCGTCGCCTTTTTACGGCGCGGACACCGCATTCATCGGGTGCCGTCTTAGGCGGGCTCCCAGGGCTCGCAGACGGGGCAGGTTGTGAGGCCGGCTTCGGTGGCGTCGATGATGTGTTTATAGTAGACGCGGTCGGGTTCGGGGATGCGGGTGACCCAGGCGCATTCGCTGCGGTGGAAGATGCGGGAGCTGCGCTGGGCGCAGAAGGGTTCGGCGGGCGCGGGCGCGGTGGCGACGGCGACCGCCGGATCGGACTCGGGCGTGATGGGCTCGGTCTCGGACGGCAGCGCGGGCACGGACGTGATGGGCTCGGGCGCGGGTTGGATCTCGGGGAGCGGATCGGGATCATTGATGTGCAGGTTCGTCTCGACGGTGGAGCGGAATTCGTCGCTGGCGCGCCGGAACTCGCGCATCGCACGGCCGACCATGCGGCCCAGCTCCGGCAGCTTCGACGGCCCGAAGACGAGCAGCGCGAGCACCCCGACGACGAGCATCTCCTGCAAACCGATGTCGAACATGCGGCTAGATTAACACGCGGCGAAGTGGGAGCCGGGGTGCCGGAACGTGGAAGATCTTTACCGTGAGGGCGACCGCGCTGCGAGCGGAAGTGCTGCGGATTCGCGCAGCCATGTCCGCGGCTTGGCGCGCGTCCCCCGGATGAGGCACGGCAGTTGCTACCCTGCTCTCACCCGAGGGAGACTCGATGACGCCCGCTAGGACGCGATGACTTCCTTTTCCTTTTCCTTCTCCGTCTCATGCACCACGAGGCCGCACTGTACGATCTTGTAGAGCAGCGCCTTGTAGCTGATCTGAAGCAGGCGGGCTGCCTTCGCGCGGTTCCAGTGGACCCGGTCGAGCACTTCCTTGATCGCGACACGCTCGGCGTCACGGGCGGCCTGGCGCGCGATGTCCTTCAGACTGATGGACGCGTCGGGGCCGGCGCTCGGCTGCGTGAGCACGGGCGTGGCCGCCGGCAGGGAGGGACGCAGACCGCGGTTGAGGTTGCCGACGATCTCCTGGTGCACGGGCCGGGCGCTGCCGAGGACGACCACCCGCTTCACGGCGTTCTCGAGCTCGCGGATGTTGCCGGGCCAGTGGTAGTCGAGGAAGGCGCGGATGGCGTCGTCCGGCAGATCGACGGTACGCCCGTACTGGGCGTTGAATTTCTTCAGGAAGTGGTCGATCAGCACGGGGATCTCTTCACGCCGCTCGCGCAGGGGCGGGATGCGGATCTCGATCACGTTGAGGCGGTAGTAGAGATCCTCGCGGAACTGGTGCGCGCGCATCGCCGCCTCGAGGTCGCGATTGGTGGCCGCGATGAGACGCACGTCGGTGCCGATGATCTTCTCGCCGCCCACGCGCGAGAACTCGCCGTCCTGCAGCACGTGCAGCAGCTTGGCCTGCAGGCGCAGCGGGATCTCGCCGATCTCGTCGAGGAGCAGCGTACCCTGGTCGGCAGCCTCGAACTTGCCGGGCTTCTGCCGGTAGGCGCCGGTGAAGGCGCCCTTCTCGTGACCGAACAGCTCGGACTCGAGCAGCTCGGCAGGCAGGGCGGCGCAGTTGACCTTGAGGAATTGACGGGCGGCCCGCGGCGAAGCCTTATGGATGGCACGGGCGACGACTTCCTTGCCGACACCGCTCTCGCCGCGCAGGAGGACGATCGTGTTCGTCACGGCCACCTTGGCGACGAGGTCGCGAATCGGCTGCATCTTGCTGCTCGTGCACGTCACCATCAGGGGGTCAGTCATCAAGGTCTCCTCATTTTCACTTCGGCTATGCACTTTCGTGCCTGCTAGATGCACAAAAATGCAGGTAATGTGCCAATCGTTTCCTCAATGAGACTTTCTAGTGATTACCAGCAGTTGTTCAGCATGAGGTCTTCCACGCTTGGGGCAATATTGTATAAAGTGCAGTTCACATTGAAGGAATTACAAGGAATGGGAGAAACAAAATGGAGATCATGATCGTCGACGACGAGCCCGAGGTGGCCGAGGTCCTCGCGAAGTCCCTCAACCGCCAGGGGCACAACACGACCGTGGTGCACTCCGGCCAGGAAGCCCTCACGCTGCTGAAAACCGTGTCACCGGACGCCATGTTCCTCGACGTGTCGATGCCCGGGATGAACGGACTCGACGTGATGGCGCAGGTCAAGCGCCTGCGGCCCGCGCTCGCGGTGGTGATCATCACCGGGCACGCCACGGCGGACGAGATCGAGGACGTCAAGCGCATGGGCGCGGTGGACGTGATCCAGAAGCCGTCGGCGCTCATGCACTACCACAAGGCGATCGAGCGCCTCGACGAGAAAAAGGCTTTCCCCGGCACCGCCGGGTCGTGATACACAACTTGCGTGATGCGATCCATTGTGTTCATCGGTGCCGTGCTCGGCATCGGGCTTCTCGCATCATCCGCTTTCGGACAGGTGGGGGCGCCGCCGCCTACGCGCGCGCCGTTGACGATCACGCCCACGATCACCTTCACGGAAGAGTTCAACGACAACATCAATCTCGACAACGCGAACAAGCAGTGGGACGTCATCACCGGCATCACGCCCGGCGTCATGCTCAACCTCGAGACGCCCACGTACCGGCTCACCGCCGGCTACAACTTCACCGCCGAGGTGTGGGCACGCAACCCTGACCGCAACGCGGCCTTCAACCGGCAGAACTTCACCCTCGACAGCTTTTATCAGGTGAGCCCGGCGGTCATCCTCACGCTGTCGGACCAGTTTTCCCTCAACACCGACACGAACCTCATCGCGGCCGAGCGCGTGTCGACGGGCAGCGGCGGGGGCTGGAGCAACACGATCACCCCCGGCGTCACCTGGCAGATCGACCCCCTCATGCAGCTGCGTACGACCGGCTCGTACACGATGCAGCGTTTCAATGACGAGCAGCAGGCGGAGTCGGACGTCTTCCGCTTCGACACCACTTTGGAGCGCGTCTTCGCGCCTCGCTTCTCCGGCACCGCGGGCTACCAGTTCAGCTACTTCGTGATCGAGAACGAGGACCGCACGACGGCGCACACGCCGCGCGTGGGCGGCATCTTCCGCGCCACGCCCACCATCACCCTCGCCATCAGCGGAGGGCCGATGTTCGTGGAGCAGGGCGACGACACCTACGTCACGCCGGCGGTGACGGCGAGCTACCGGCAGGCGCTCGCCTTCGGATCCGTGTCCGTGTTCTACGACCGGAACATCGGCACCGCGGGCGGCCTCGGGGGCACGACGATCAACCAGACCTTCGGCGCCAGCCTGGACGTGATCACGCTGCGCCGAGGGCTCGCGCTGACCTTCGCGCCGCAATACACGATGGTGCAGACGCATTCGGACGATCGTATCGACGTGCGCTCCCTGATCCTGCCCTTCACCGCCACCTACCGCATCAACGAGTGGGTGGCGGCGGTGGCCTCGTACCAGTTCTTCCTGCAGCGCTCCGACTCCACGCTGCGCACCGAATCCGGCGCCACGCTCGCGGCCGATGCCGACCAGAACCGCATCTTCGTCGGTCTGCAGCTCGGGTACCCCTTCCGCTTCGACTCGCCCTTCCGCTAGCAGGGCGCTGAAAAACGCGCAGGGCGCTTCCCCCTTCGGGGATCACGAGGCGCGACAAAAATGCCCAGATCCTAGGCGGCGAGGAGTTCGC
>CAYQQT010000342.1:0-4821 GCA_964419375.1 uncultured bacterium | reverse complement strand
CCGGCGCCGGTGTGGTCCGGATGAGCACGACGAGGGCCTGCTCGGCGCTCTCCGGCGCCCGCCGCCCCGGGAATCGCTCGGCGAACAGGCGCAGCACCGCGGCGTCGAAGGCGGGGCCCGACGTCGCGTTCGCGAGCTTCGTCACGTGCTCCATGACCTGGGCCCGCCTCAGCCGCTCCACGTCGGCGATCGTCACCACGGGGCGCATGAGCACGCGGATGCCCGGCCTCTCGCGCAGGAACGCGCCCACCTGCTGCAGGTGCTCGGCCATCGGCGGGGGCGGCGTGGCCGTGCCCGGCTCGAAGGCGACGGGGTTGATGGAGACGGCCTCGATCTTCGAGTCCTCGGTGAAGAACAGCTTGCCGACGAGGCTGAACGGCAGCGCGATGAGGCGGATGGTGAGATTGCGCACCGCGCCCCACATCGCGTCGGCGAAGTCGAACTCCGGCGATGCCAGCGAGCCGCGCACGGGCACCGAAACCTGGATGTCGCCGCGGCGGTCCTTGAGCAGCGACACGACGAGATCGAGGGGCAGGCCGAGGTCGCGCAGCACCGCGTGGGGCGGCTCCGTGCGCACCACGTCCAGCCCGTCGACGCCGATCTGGTTGGTCGCGTCCAGCTCGTCGCCTTCCACGCGGTAGTGCACGTCGAAGCGCAAGCGGCCCTGGCGGGTCGTGAAGCCCACGAGGCGGTCGACGTACGGATTGGCGCGCGGCACCGAGAAGTCACGCAGGCTGGCGCTGATCTCGACGAAGCGCGGGCCGTCGAGCGCGCCGAGGCGGCCCTCGATGGACACCGCGGCTTCGGGCCCGATGATGCCCTTGAGGCTGAGCCGTGCCGGCCGGGGGCCGTTCGTGCTGAGCTCGTCCACGGTGAGGCTGAGCTGCGACAGCTCCTCCGCGAAGTCGGGCGTGGTGGTGCGGTCCACGAAGCGGCCGAAGCCGTCGGCGACGACGATGCGTGCGATCTCGACGTGCAGATCGTCGAAGGGCGACGCCGTCGGCTCCGCGGCGGGGTCGGTGGACGGCGTGCTCTGTGGCGGCGGCGGCGCCGGCGCCTCCCCGGGGCGGGGACGCCGGCTGAGCAGGCGCACGAGCGTGAACCGCCCCTCGGCATCGCGCTCGATGAGGCTCCACGGACGGCGCACGTCGATGCGCGCGACCGACAGGCGCTGTTGCGGATACTCGAAGACCACCTGCTCGGCGAGCGCGCGCTCGACGGTGACCACGGCGCGGTTGGCGTCGCGCAGCTCGAAGCTGCTCACGGACGCCGTGCCGCGGACGGTGAGCGCGGAGCGGTCGAAGGCGCCCGCCACGGTGACCTCCGCATCGAGCTTGCCCTGGATCCGTGCGCGGATGGGCACGTAGGGCCGCGCGGGCGCGAGGTCGACCCCCTTCAGCGCGACCTTCAGATCCATGCGCGACGGCTCCACCTGGAAGGTCCCCGACGCGTCGAGCTCGCCGCTCACCGGCAGCGTGGCGCTGACTTGCAGTCGTGCCGGGCTGCGGCTGGGCCAGGCGACGTCCTGCATGGCGAGGCGCGCGCGAGGGATCTCGAAGCGGGCGGCCGGGCGCACGGAGGTGTCCACGACCGTCGTGGAGCCGTCCTCGAAGAGGATGTCGCGTACCGACACCGCGGGCAGCGCGACCGGCGCCGTTTTTGCCGCCGGCGTCGGACCCCGTGGCGTGGGCGGCTCGAAGAGCGCGCGCAGCGAGAAGACGCCGCGGCGGTCGCGCTCGACGGCCGCCCATGGCTTCATCACGTGGACGCGGTCGATGGCGACGCGGTCGGGCCACCGCGCGTCGATGCCCGTCACTGCCACCCGCTGCATGGTCAGCAGCGGGCGATCGCGATCGGCGAACACGAGCCCCATGACGGCGGCGTCCCCGCGCACCCGCACCCGGAGCGGATTCAGCGTGCCCGCCACGGTGACGTCCGCGTCGGCCTTGCCCGCCACGCGGCCCACGATGGGCAGGTACGGCTGCACGGGCGTGACGTCGGCGGACCGCAAGGTGATCTTGACGTTGACGCGCGCCCGCTCGGCCACGAAGGTTCCGGCGGCGTCGAGCTCGCCACCGGCGGGGAGGCTCGCGTTGAGCTGGGCGCGCGCCCGCTGGGTGCCCGGCCACGCGAAGTTCTGCACGGCCAGGCGCGCGCGCGGGATCTCGAAGCGCGCGGCGGGACGAACGGACTCGTCCACCACCACGGTGACGGCGTCCTCGATGATCGTGTCACGGATCGAGAGCGCCAGGGCCGGCGCGGCGGGCGCTTCCGGAGTCGGCGACACGGGGGCAGCCGCGTCCGGAGCCGGCGGCACGGCGGCCACCGCCACGCGCCGGGTGAGGAGCGTCTGGAGCGACAGCACGCCCTGCTGGTCACGCTCGACGACGATCCGCGGCTTGCGGACACGCAGGCGGTCAATGGCCAGCCGCCCCGGCAATTGGAGATCTATGCCCTTGGCCTCGGCGTGCTCGGCGCCGAGGAGCGGACGATCGCCGTCGGCGACCGCCACGTTGCTGAGGGTCGCGTCACCGCGCACGCTCAGCCGCAAGGGCTTCAGCGTGCCCGCCACCGTGACGTCGCCGCCCGCGGTGCCCTTGACGCGGGCCGCGATGGGCAGGTACGGCTGCGCCTGCGCCACATCCGCGCCGCGCACCTTGACGCGAAGCTGACCTTCCTGTGGGTCGAGCTTCACGGTGCCCTCGGCGAGGAGATCGCCGCCGCCCGGCAGCGGCGTGGCCAGGCGCACCGTGGCCGGGCCGCGCGCCGGCCACGTCGCGTCACGGACGGACAGGTCCGTTCCCGCCAGCGAAAAACGGCGCGCCGGCGAGATCGTACGGTCGATGGCGGTAATGGCGGCGTCCTCCACCACGAGCTCGCCGATGACGACGTCGGTGGGCGCGCGCGATTCCGGCGGCGCGGCCCCGCCGCTCGCCGGGGGCGGGCTCCGGCGCGTGAACAGACCGCGAAGGGGGAACTCGCCCTGCGCGTCGCGCTCGAGGACGACAGCGGGCTTCACGACGTGCAGCCGGCCCACCTTCGCGCGCGCAGGCCAGTCGTACTCGATGCCCGTTGCCGTCGTGCGCGCGACGGCGATACGGGGCCGGTCGGCGTCGGCGCGCGTGTCGTCCTCGAGCGTGACTCCCTGCAACGAGGCGGTGCCGGTGGCGCGGACGGCGAAGGGCGCGTCGAAGGTGGCCACGATGGCCACCTGCGCGCTCGCGAGGCCGTCGATGTGGCCGGTGAGCGGCAAGTATCTGGCGAACGGCGTAAACGGCACGGACGTGAGCCGGAGGTCGAGATGGGCGGAGCGCGGAGCCTCGCGCACGGTGCCGGTGAGATCGAGCGCGCCGCCGCCGCCGAGGGTGGCGGCCAGGCTCACACGCCCCGGCCGGGTGGCGGGCCAGGTGACATCGCCGGCGGCGAGGCGAAGACGGGTGAGATGGAAGCGGGCGGGCGGCGCCACGCCACCGTCGACGACGGTGGCGTCGCCGTCGACCTCCGCGCGCCCGAGCGTGAGGGCGCCCTGGTTCACCACGAGGTCGTTGATGGTCACCGACAGCTCGGGGGAGGTGAAGAAGGGCACGTCCTGCCCGCGCCGGGTGAGCACGACGTCGGTGAGCCGCGCGCCCATGCTGAGGCGCGTGCCCTCGCGCGCGTCGTGGACGAGGCTGATGCCCGCGCTGACGAAGCCGCGCTCCAGCGCCACCGGCGCCGCCGGCGGCAGGTACAGCCGCACGAGCGAGAGATCGGCCACGCCGAGGGTGACCTGTGCGCGCAGGTGGACGGGATAGAGCCGCAGGTCCTCCACGCTCACCGTCACGGGGGCGCCCTGCACGATGGTGAACGCGGTCGCGGTGCCGCCCTCGCGCACGGTGGCCACGTTGCGCGCGTCCACCGTGATGTGCTCCGACTTCCACGTGCGGGCGGGCACGACCACGCGGTCGTCGAGCACGGCGGTGCCGCCCGTGATGACGAAGTGGTCGATGGTGATGTCGAGCGGGCTCGATTCCTTCCGGCCGAAGAGATCGGAGATGTTGAACGTGCCCGGACCCGTGCGCACGATGTGGACGGTGGGGTTGACGAGCGTGAGGTGCTCGAACCAGATGCGCAGCCGCAGTAGGGAGGGGAGGCGCAGGCGGCCTTCGAGACGGTCGAAGGTCGCGAGGGGCTCCGGGAAGTCGCGGTCGGCGAGCCGAAAGCCGCGCACGGTGAAGCGGCCGGTGGAGACATCGACGTCGACGGAGTCGATGGCGACGTCGCGGCTGGTGGCGGCGCCGATGGCCGTGATGGCGACCTGACGCACGATCTGGGGGAGAAAATAGACGCCCACGGCGCCCACCACGAGGATGGCGAGCGTGAGAGCAGCGATGAGGGTGAGCCAGAAGACGCGGCGGCGGATCACGAGGGTTCCTTGCCAAGAGAATGCCACAGCCCTATGCTCGGCCGCATGGAGACGACCTACGACCTGCCATCGCTGCGTCGCGCCGCGCGCCTCGCCGGCTTCGAGTGGACCGACGCCGAGCTGGAGGCGATCCTTCCCGCCGTGGAAGGCACGCGCGCGCTGCTGGCCGCGCTCGAAGCGCTGCCCCTTGCCGGTGTGGAGGCCGCCACGCGTTATACGGCCATCTGACGTGGCCGATCTCGCCTTCACGTCGATGACGGATCTCGCGCGCATGATCGCCACCAGCGCGGTGTCGCCGGTGGACGTCGTGCGCGAGCACCTGGATCGCATCGCCCGCCTCGAAAGCCTGCGCGCCTACATCACCGTGTGCGGCGACGCCGCGCTCGAGGCCGCGCGCGCGGCGGAGGCGGCGGTGA
>CAYQQT010000341.1:0-4821 GCA_964419375.1 uncultured bacterium | reverse complement strand
GCGACGAGCATCGCGCCCAGCCACGCGGCGACGGAGATGGCGATGAGAAGGAGGGCGACGGCGAGCGGCCAGCTTCGGTAGGCGCCGGAGGCGAGGGGCGCCCAGATGAACAGCGCCATGAGGGCGCCGCGGCTCACCGAGAACAGCGACGGCGTCGAGGTCGCCCTCTACGAGCCCGCGACGGGTCCGAGCGCGACGAGCCCGCCGTCGACCACGATCGTCTGGCCCGTGAGGGCCCTGGCGGTGGCGAGGTAGACGATGGCGTCCGCTGTCTCCTCGTCGGTGGCGAGACGTCCCACGGGCGTCGTCTTCGCGACCGCGCCCCAGTCGGCCTCCGTGAAGCCGCCGAAGCCGGTGGCGATCAGCCCCGGCGCCACCGCGTTCACGCGCACGGCGGGCGACAGCGCGCGCGCCATCGACAGCGTGAGCGTAGTGAGCGCGGCCTTGGAGGCCGCGTACGCCATCGACGAGCCCATCCCGCTGAACGCCGCCACGGAGGTCACGTTGACGACGGCGCCGCCGCCGCGCTTCATCATGTACGGGACGGCGGCACGCGCGCAGTAGAACGCGCCCTTGACGTTGACCGCCCACACGCGATCCCACACGTCGTCGGTGAGCGCCTCCAGCTCGCTGTGCGGTTGCACGCGCCGCGTCCACCCCGCGCTGTTCACGAGGTAGTCGATGCCGCCCAGCTCCGCGGCCACCCGGTCCATCATGGCGCGCACGTCGCGGTCGCTCGACACGTCCGTCTGCACCGCGAGGGCGCGCCCCCCGCCCCCGGTGATGCGCGTCACGGCGCCTTCCGCCGCCTCCCGGCTGCGGGAATAGTTGACGGCGACGGCGGCGCCGCGCCGCGCGAAGGCGAGGGCGGCCGCCAATCCGATGCCGGTCCCGCCGCCGGTGACGATCGCCACTGCACCCGCGAGGTCGCCGCTCATGGAAACGCGTACCGGCTGATGTGCAGGTGCACGCCGTGGCTGCCGGCGGGCTCGACCGTCACCTCGCCGGTGCCGTCGAGGCGTGGCGTGCCTGCCCGGCGCAGCGCCGCGGTGAGCGCGAAGAAGTCCTCGGCCACGAGCGACACCGCCACCATGCCCGCCGTGCCGCCCACCTCGGCGGCGGGGACGACGAGCAGCGCGCCGCCGCCCACGGCAAGCATCGTGCGCCGGCCACCGTTGATCGCGACCTCCTGGAAGCCGAACAGGTTCTGGAAGGTGCCCGCCGTCTTCTGCACGTCGTCGGCGCCGATGACGAGCCGCTTGAGACGCAGGGGCGAGGCGTGACCGCCGCCGGCGTCGCGACCCGGCGTGGCCAGCTCCACCAGCACGCCCGCGCACGCGCGCGGATGCAGGAATGCGATCTGGCCCGCGAGCCCGGGCCGCGGCGCCGGATCGAGGAGCTCGACGCTGCGCTCCTTCAGCGAGTCGAGCTCGCCCGCCACGTCCGGCGTCTCCAGGCACATGTGATGCAATCCCTCGCCGCGCCGGGCGAGGAAGCGGCCCACGCCCGTGGAGGGCGCCAGCGGCTGCAGCAGCTCGATCTCGCTGTCGCCCGCCGCCAGCAGGGCCACGCGCACGCCCTGGTCGGCGATGTCCGCTTCCTTGAGCAGCGGCAGGCCGAGCACGTCACGATAGAAGCGGTACGCCTCCTCGAGACGCTTCACCACGATGCCGACGTGATGAATCCGTCGCACCACGTTATGGGCCCTCCTTAGCGGGCATAGGCCGCCGTCCGTCGCGCCCGGGCGTCGCGAATGCGAATGCGGTGATTGGCAAGGAGCGTACCCGGCAGCCGGTGGAGCGGAAAATAGTCGAGCGCGAGCGTCTCGTCGCAGGTGGTGAGCGTGCCTGCGCGCACGGTGCACTCGAAGCAGAGGCTGACGTAGTGCCACACGTTGCCGTCCGGATAGCGCACCACCTGCAGGGCGGGGTCCGAGTACACGCCGATCAGCCGTCGCGTCCTCACCTCGAGCCCGGTTTCTTCCCGCACCTCCCGGACTATGGCCTGCGTCGCCGACTCCCCGATCTCCATGGAGCCGCCGGGCAGGCCCCACTGGCCGCCGTCCGAGCGCTGCTGGAGCAGGAGGCGGCCCTTACGGTCGAAGATCACCGCCGACACGGTGGGCCGGATGCCGAGCGCCCGCTCGTAGTCGGGCTCGAGGGTGATGCCTGTTGTATCGGAGCGCTGTGTGCCGTGGAACCGTGGGTGGGCTGAGAGAGACGGGGTCCGGCTGCGTTGTGCGTCCTGGCTCCGTTGGTTCGGGCGGTTTCCCGAGGCTCCGTCCGTCTGTGCCGGTCTTTGGTTTCGTGGTTGGCTCTGGCTTCTGGGGCCCATCTCACACCACACTACGCCGTTTTGAAGAGACGCTGGAATTGCTCCCAGGGGACGGGGGCAACGGCGGCCACGCCGCTGTTCTCGTCGACGTGGGCGAGGGACTTCATGCCGACGAGGGCGGTGCCCACGCCGGGTGTGGAGCGGACGAACTGCAGGGCGCGCTGCGCGTCCGTGGTGAGGCCGGGCAGGTACTCGGCCACCACGGGGGGCAGGTTGCGCGCGAGGCCGCCCTGGTGCACGGAGGCGGAGGCCATCACGTACACGCCGAGGCGCTCGGCGGCGGCGAGCGGCGACAGCATCGCGTTGTCGAGGCGCTGGTTGGCGCCCACGAAGGCCTCGGTCATGGCGAGGTTGTAGGGCAGCTGGATGACGCGGAAGTGGTGATGGGAGCCGCCCACGTCGCGCGCGGCGTCCACCAGCTCCGGCAGCGACAGCGCGCCCGCCGCCGTGGGCTGGAGCCGATAGCCGGTCCACGTCGCGGTGCCGTACATCCGGATACGCCCGGTGCCGACGGCCTTCTCGAGGGCGGCGAAGGCGACGCGGATGCGCCGCAGGAACGACTCCCGCTCGATCTCGTCGAGCTGGCTCTCGGGATTGTGGACGTAGTAGACGTCGATGGTGGCGAGGCCGAGGTTCGCGCGGCTGCGATCGATCTGGTCGTCGAGGTAGCGCGCGGACATGCAGTGCTGCCCGCCCACCAGATCGCTCGCCTGCACGATGCCGGTCTCCACGTACGTCGCCGCCACGTAACCGGCAGGATCGGCGGGCACGGCGCCGTCAAAGGCAACGAACCCGCCCTTCGTGGCCACCAGCACCTCGTCCCGCTGCACGGCGCCGGCGCCGATGGCCTCCGCGAGGGCGACGCCGATGGCGCGCTCGCTGCGCTGGTGACGGTAGTTCACCGCGGTGTCGATGACGTTGATGCCCCGCTCGAGGGCGCGCGCCACCGCCTTGGTGTACAGCGCGTCGGTCGCGTCGTCGTCGCGGCCGAGGTAGGTCCCGATGCCGAGCGACGAGATCACGAGGCCCTCGCCGAGCCGCCGGAAGTGCTCGGCGGGCAGACGCCCGTCGAAGCGCGCCGCGTACCGTGCGGTACCCGCTGGAGTGGCGGACCCGTCGATCATCGACGCCATTATGGGGCTGAACGCGTCAGGCGCTCGCTCATCGCGTGGGGGGCCCCGACATGGCCCCCCACACCCCCCAACGCTCGGCGCGCCCCGGGGAACCCGTGGCGCGCCTCGATCACGCGCTTGCTCATCCTTCTCGGTAGACGAGAAGGAGGGCGCCCACGGCGCTGAGACACGCGATCCAAAACCAGCCTGGACCACGGCCGGCCTCCGGCAGCCGCAGCTCGAGCCAGCGGCCCCAGCCCGCGAAGGCGCCGAGGATGCCGAGAGGCGCGTGGGTGACCTCGGAGAGGAACTCTTCCTTGAGGTTGAACATCGCGTGGGAGTGCGTGAGGAGCAACCCGCCTCCCACCGCGCACAGCAGGGGGAACACGAAGGCCCACGGACGCGCGGGCAGGCGCCTGGTGCGCACCATCCATTCGAACACACCGAAGGCCACGATGATGGCCACGAAGCCGCGATGCTGCAGCACGTCGGGGAGCATGAGGCTCTCCCAGAAGCCGGCGGGTCCCAGCGGCCACGCGCGCGGGTCGTTGC
The DNA here is from genome assembly GCA_964419375.1 of uncultured bacterium. Lineage (GTDB taxonomy): Bacteria > Methylomirabilota > Methylomirabilia > Rokubacteriales > CSP1-6 > JBBDXO01. The sequence goes on along the minus strand of CAYQQT010000341.1, from coordinate 823 downwards.
GCACGAAGAGGAAGGTGGCGAGGCCGAGGAAGACGAGCGGCCAGTGGCGCGCCCGGCGCACGCCGAGCCGCTCCAGCGCGGCGAGCACCCCCATGGTGAGGACGAAGAGGCCCGCCCAGTGATGGTTGTACTCCGACCACGCGCGCTCCACCGGCTTGCGCTCGAGCTGGCGCGCCATGAGGGGATCCGCCGCCTTCAGCAGCTCGTCGATGGGCGGGCTCGACAGGCGCGGCACGGTGGGCGTGAACCGGGAGCCCACTTCCGCCACCGACGCGCGATCGGTCGTCACGTCGGCCGCGGGCGGCAGCGAAGTGAGCGAGGCCGCCGCGAAGAGCACGGTGATGACGAGGCCCATCTCGACCTCGACGAAGCGGAACAGACGCACGCCCGGCGCCGCGGCGGCTCGACGCACGAACCTGAAATTCACGTACGCGAAAGTGAGCGCGGCCGCGAGCAGCGCCACCTTGCTCAGGATCATGACGCCGTAGGCGGTCCCCACGAGCGCGGCGAGGTCGCCCACGTACACCCAGGTGAGCGCGACGCCGGCCACGAGTAGCGTGGCGACGGACCAGAATGCCAGCGTGGAGAAGCGTCGTATCACGACCGACAGGTCGAGCTGGCTCTCGGGCCGCGTGAGGACGCCCGTGCCGGCCGCCACCACCAGGTGCACGAGACCGCCCACCCACAGGGCCGCCGCCGTCTGGTGCGCGGCGTCGAGCGCCATGAGGAGGGCGCGATGGTCCACGCGGGCCACCGCATGGCTGAGGGCGGCGGAGGAGGCGGTGAGCGCCAGCGCCGCCACCGCGAGCGCGAGCCAGGCGCC
>CAYQQT010000340.1:0-4823 GCA_964419375.1 uncultured bacterium | reverse complement strand
TCCACGAACGTCGCGTGCGCTGCGCCCCGTGACAGCGCCTCCAGCCCCACCCCGCCCGCCCCCGCGAAGAGGTCGAGGACGCGCGCCTGCGGCAGCCACGGCATCAGCGTGTCCATGAGCGCGATGCGCACCTGGTCCGCGGTGGGACGCGTGACGTCGCCCTTCGGCGTCACCAGCCGGCGGCCCTTGAAGCGGCCCGCGATGATCCTCATGCGCGAGCGCGCGCGGAGGCCGCCCTCATCCGACGGAGGCGAGGTCGAGCTTGCCGCGCCAGCGCGTGAGGAGCGCCTCGCGCAGCCCGCGGTGGGCGGCCTCGCGCAAGTCGGGATCGGCCCCGATGATGCGCAGCGCCTCGCCGCGCGCTTCTTCCAGGATGCGCGCGTCGCGCAGCAGGTCGGCCACGCGAAACTCCGGCAGCCCCGACTGCCGCGTGCCGAAAAACTCGCCCGGCCCGCGCAGCTGCAGGTCGACCTCGGCGATGCGGAAGCCGTCGTTGGTGTCCTCCATGGCGTGCACGCGCCGCTGCGCGTCCTCGCCGAACCGCCCGCTCGTGAGCAGGATGCAATACGACTTCCACGGCCCGCGGCCCACCCGCCCGCGCAGCTGGTGCAATTGCGAGAGGCCGAAGCGCTCCGCGTGCTCGATCAGCATCACGGAGGCGTTGGGGACGTCGATGCCCACCTCGATCACGGTGGTGGCCACGAGGACGTGGATCGTGCCCGCCTTGAAGCGCGCCATGACCGCCTCTTTCTCTTCCGCGTTCATGCGCCCGTGCAGCAGCCCCACCGTGAGGTCGGCGAAGACCTCGCGCTGCAGGCGGCCCGCCATGTCGGTGGCGGCCTTGAGATCCATCTGCTCGGACTCTTCCACGAGCGGGTACACGACGTAAATCTGCCGCCCCTCCGCCACCTGCTCGCGCAGGAACTGGTAGATCTGACGCCGGCTGCTCTCCGTCCGCGCCTTCGTGACGATGGGCTTGCGTCCCGGCGGCAGCTCGTCGATCACGCTGACGTCCAGGTCGCCGTAGAGGGTCAGCGCCAGCGTGCGCGGGATGGGCGTGGCCGTCATCACGAGGACGTCGGGATGCTCACCCTTGCCGCGCAGGCTCGCGCGCTGGCGCACTCCGAAGCGGTGTTGCTCGTCCACGACGGCGAGGCCCAGGCGGCGAAAGTCGACGTGCTCCTGCACGAGGGCGTGGGTGCCCACGATGCATTCCACGTCGCCGCCGGCGATGGCGGCCTTGCGCGCGCCGCGCTCGCGCGTCTTGACGGCGGAGGTGAGCAGGGTGACGCGCACGCCGAGCGGCTCCAGGAGCGTGCGAAAGGTCATCACGTGCTGCCCGGCGAGGATCTCGGTGGGCGCCATCACGGCCGCCTGGTACCCGCTCTCGATGGCCGTGAGCACCGCGAGCGCGGCCACGATGGTCTTGCCCGAACCGACGTCGCCCTGCAGCAGGCGGTGCATCGGAGAGGGCTCCGCCATGTCGCGCCGGATTTCCGTCCACACCCGCTCCTGGGCGGCGGTGAGCGTGAAGGGCAGCGCCGCGCGCAGCCGCGCCACGAGCGCGCCGCGCGGGCTCATGGCGATGCCACGCGCCCGCGCCGTGCGCGAGCGCAGGATGGCGAGGCCGAGCTGCAGGAGAAGGAAGTCGTCGAAGGCGAGGCGCCGGCGCGCGGCCTCCCGCTCGCTCTCCGTGGCGGGCAGGTGCGCCCCGCGGATGGCGTCCTGCAGCGGCACGAGCTGCCTGCGCTCGCGCACGGCGTCGGGCAGGGTTTCGGGCAGGTCTGCGGCGAAGGTTTCGACGAGCGACGCCATGATCCGGCGCAGCGGGCGCTGCGTGAGGCCCTCGGTGGTGGAATAGATTGGCACCAGACGGCCCGTGTGGATCCGCTCGTCGTCCCCCGCCTCCACGATCTCCCAGTCCGAGACGGAGATGGTGAGGTTGCCCTTGTAGCGGCTGACCTTGCCGTGCACCAACACGCGTTGGCCGCGCTCCAGCACGCGGGCGAGATAGTTGCGCCCGCCGAAGATGGTGGCCGTCATCAGCCCCGTCTCGTCGCGCAGCGTGATCACCAGCGGCGCCATCCGGCGGCCGGGCGGGGGCGGGCTCACCCCCACGATCGTTCCCGCGCACGTGTAGGCCTGGCCCACCTGCAGCGCCCGGAAGGACGTGAGCCGGGTGCGGTCCTCGTGCCGGATGGGGATGAAAAAGAGCGCGTCCTCGACGGTGGTGAGCCCCTTGCGCTCCAACTGGCGCGCGCGCTGCGGTCCCACGCCCTTGATGTACTGTAGGGGGGTGGCGAGCCCCGCAGCGGGGCCCGGCGTTTGCCCGGTCGGCGTCACCGTGCTATAAAACCTGCTCGTCCGGTTGCTCGGAACCCGACTTCAAGGAGTGTTCATGGCCCAGCGCTGCGATGTCTGCGACAAAGGTCCGTCCGTCGGTCACAAGATCAGTCACGCGCACAATCTGACGAAGCGGCGCTGGCTGCCGAACCTGGTCTCGATCCGTGGGGTGGTGGGCGGCAAGGCCGCCAAGCGCATGCGCGTCTGCACTCGGTGCCTGAAGGCCGGGAAAGTCACGAAGGTCATTTAAGCACGAACACAAACGGGAGGGGGTGTTGGCCCCCTCCCGATTGGTGACTGGTGGGAGGCCGCCACCCCCCACCCAGTGAGAAGCACACTTACTTCTTCTTCTTCTTGGCCGCCTTCTTCTTCGCCATTGAGGTATTCACCTCCTCCGTCCTCCCAGGATCACTGCTACATCGCGACGGTCAGGGGGTCCTTACTTCTTCTTCTTCTTGGCCGCCTTCTTCTTCGCCATGGAGAGTCACCCCCCTTCCTGTGACACATCAGTAGCCCATCGCTTCACGGCGCAGGTGCTCGGCATGCTGGGCCCCGCGCCGCTCGTATCCCTTCAGGTCCGCGTAGAGCTGTGGCAGCGAGACGACCTTGAGGCCGCCCTTTTCCAGCAGGCCGTAGAACACGCCGGAGTCGTACGGGCTGAAGACGTGGAAGGTGCCGTCCGCCTCGGCCGCCGGGCGCAGCCCGAGGGCCGCCGCCACCGGCGCGGGATCGCCCTCGAGATAGCAGTGCACGGCCGGCACCCGCGGCTGCGGCACCACCAGCGAGGCGCCCGCATTGAGCGTGAAGGCGTAGCGGCGATTGTCGGCGGCGGCGGCGCGCGCCACCTCTCCCATGAACTTCCGCGTGAGGCGCTCGGGCACGAAGTACGAAGAGATCTCGTTGGCGCGATAGGAATACGACTCGCACCACGCCTCGAGCAGGTCCGACGGCTTGCCGAGGTGGATGCGCTGGGCTTCGTCGCGCTCGAGCCAGCGCAGGTCTTCCAGGCGGCTCACGACGTTGTGGGAGTGGCCGAGGCTCACCTCTGCCGCCTTCGCGAGCTCCTCCAGGCGCCACGGGCGATTCGGCTCCGCGAGGAGCACGCGCGCCACGCGCGTGGCGCGCGGCGCGAAGAGCGAGCGGAGCGGGCGCGTGGAGGGCCGGACATTGCGCTTGCCTTCCTTCTCGATGAGGACCTGGTCGAAGGCGAGATAGCAGTTGCCCGACAGGTCGAGGAAGCCGAGGCCGTTGTCCTTGAGGATGCGGGCGCTCTGGGGGCCGATGTAGACGGCCGCCGCCACCGGGTAGGCCGCCGGCAGCTCTCTCCGGATCTCCGCCAGTCTCGTCACGGAGGCCCGGATCTGGCGCGGTTGCCCAAGCGAGCTGACCTCAACCACGATGGCGCGCTCCTGGTCCCCGAGCCGGAATTTCACCAGCAAATCGGCGGTCTGTCCGCCCACCCGGATGTCGGCGCTCTCTTCCCATGCCTTGGCTTTGGGAAAGAGATCCCGCAGCCGCTGGGCTACTTGCCGCCGAATCTCCGCTGATTTGAGCATGTTTCGCTTGCTCCACGTCTTTCAGCATCTGCTGAAACAATACGTACTATTGAAACCCTCTGTCAACACTAAACTTACCGCGCACGCCTAGAACACCGCCCGGGTTTGACCTGACAGCCGGCGCGCGCGCGTGCGAATTTAAGTCTCTTAAAGCTATTGTGTGGTTGTTTTTTAGAAGTTAGAGGCGTAGGCTGCCGCCGTGGCCCAGACGCGGTATCCCCAGCTGTGCGCGGTGGCGCGGGCGGCCGAGATCCTCGGTGAGCGGTGGACGCTGCTCATCGTGCGGGAGCTGCTGCTCGGCCCCCGCCGCTTCACCGACGTGCGCGCGCGCCTCGACGGGGTGAGCGCCAGCGTGCTCGCCGAGCGCCTCCTCCGGCTCGAAGAGAGCGGCATCGTCGCCCGCCGCTTCCTCGATCCGCCCGCGGCCTCCACCGTGTACGAGCTCACGCCCGCCGGCCGGGCGCTGGAGCCCGCCATGCGCGAGCTGGTGAAGTGGGGCGCCCGCTTCCTGCTGCCCACGCGATCCAAGGACCGCGTGGAGGCGGACTGGCTGCGCCTGCTGCTCGCCGCCTGCGCGCGACGAGGGGCGACGCCGCCGCGCTCGTTCCTGCTCCGCCTGCGCCATGACCGCAAGGAGCTGCTGCTGCGCGTGGCAGGAGGACCGGACGGCGTCACCGTGACCGAGGGCGCGGGGCCCGCCGACACCACCCTCCTCGCCGACCCGCGCACCGTGCTGGGGCTCATGAGCGGCGTGCTGGAGCCGCGCGCAGCCCTGCGCGACGCGGCGGTACGCGTGGAAGGCGACGCCTCCGCGCTCGAGAGCTTCCCGGCGTTGTTCGACGTGACGGTGGCGCGGTGATGCGGAGCGTTCGGAATATCGAGGAGCGCCCCGGCTTTGCCGGGGTGCTGCCGAGCGTCGGGGGG
>CAYQQT010000339.1:0-4824 GCA_964419375.1 uncultured bacterium | reverse complement strand
GCGAGGGCGGCGCCCCCGGGGCGCCACGGGCCTGGTGATACAATCGCGGCGTGAAACAGGTCTACGTCGTCACCGGCGGCGCCGGCTTCATCGGCTCACATCTCGTGGAGCGGCTGCTCGCGGAGGAGGCGGACACGGCCGTGCGCGTGTTCGACAACTTCGAGAGCGGCACGCGCGCCAATCTCGCCTTCGCGCCCCGGTACGGCGACCGCCTTCAGATCGTCGAGGGTGACGTGCGCGACCTGGGCGCCATGGAGCGCGTGAGCGAGGGCGCCTCCGTCATCTTCCACCAGGCCGCGATGCGCTCCGTGCCGCGCTCCGTGGCCGATCCCCTCGGCGCCAACGACAACAACGTGACCGGCACCCTGCACGTGCTCGAAGCGGCGCGCCGCGCGGGCGTGCGCCGGGTCGTCTACGCGTCCTCCTCGTCGGTGTACGGCGACAACCCGGAGCTTCCCAAGCGCGAGGACCAGCGGCCGTCGCCCATCTCGCCGTACGCGGTGTCGAAGGCGGCGGGCGAGCAGTACGCCGCGGTGTGGACCCGTCTCTACGGCGTGGAGACCGTGGGCCTGCGCTACTTCAACGTCTTCGGCCCGCGGCAGGACCCCGCCTCGGAGTACGCCGCCGTCGTCCCGCGCTTCATCCTGTGGGGGCTGCGCGGCACGCCACTGGAGGTGCACGGCGACGGCAACCAGTCGCGCGACTTCACCTACATCGACAACGTCGTGGACGCCAACCGGCTCGCCGCGCAGGCGCCGCAGGCGTCGGGCGAGGTCTTCAACGTGGGCTGCGGCCGGCGCGTGAGCCTGCTCGACATGGTGTCGCGCCTGGAGCGCCTCCTCGGTCGCTCCCTCGAGCGCCGGCACACGCCGGCGCGCGCGGGCGACGTGCCGCACACGCTCGCCGACGTCGACAAGGCCAAGCGCCTGATGGGCTACACCGCGGTCGTGGACTTCGACGAAGGGCTGCGCAGGACGCTCGACTTCTTCCGGTCGGTATAAAAGGAGGCTCCCGCGATGCGCCGAACACTGCTCGGCCTGCTCTTCGCCCTCGTGGTCGTGTTGGTGGCGGGACCCACCGCTGCCCAGGCGCCCCGCACCTTCGTCGTGCAGACGGGCGCGGAGCCGCCGGGGCTCGATCTCACCGCCACCCCGGCCTCCGCCACTGCCGCCGTCGTCCTCTACAACGTCCAGGAATGCCTCGTGAAAGTGGACCGTAACGGCAAGATCGTGCCGTGGCTGGCCGAGCGCTGGCACACCGCCGACAACCGCAACTACACCTTCTTCCTCAAGAAGGGCGTGCGCTTTCACAACGGCCGCGAGCTGAAGGCCGCCGACGTGAAGTTCGTCATCGAGCGCGCCATGAACCCGGAGACGAAGCACCCGTACCCGGCGTACTACGCGGCCATCGGCGACATCATCGTCAAGGACGACTACACGATCACCTTTTCCCTCAAGAGCGAGAGCGCCAACTTCCTGCTCAACATGGCGCGCCAGGGCTCCGTCATGTACCCGCGCGAGGCGGTGGACACGCTCAAGAGCGCGCCCGTCGGCACCGGCCCCTACACGGTGGCGGAGTGGGTGCGCGGCGACAGGATCGTGCTCGCGAAAAACCCGGACTATCACGTGAAGGGGCTGCCCCGGCTCGACAAGGTCACCTTCCGATTCATCCCGGACCCGAACGCCGCTCTCGCCGCCCTCAAGGCGGGCGACATCGACGCCTCCCTCTTCGGCCTCGGCCCCGAGCACGTCGCCGATCTGCAGAAGGACGGCCGCTTCACCGTCATCGTGGGCGAGACCACAAACGACGTGATCCTCGCCATGAACAACGGGAAGAAGCCGTTCTCCGACGTCCGCGTGCGGCGTGCCATCACGCACGCCATCAACAAGCCTGAAGTGGTCAAGCTGGCGATGTTCGGGCTCGGCCGCGTGCTGGGGAGCAACGTCGATCCGCTGAATCCGTACTTCGTGGATCTCGCGCAGGCGATGCCCTACGATCCCGCGCGCGCGAAGAAGCTCCTCGCGGAGGCGGGCTATCCGAATGGCCTCGACGCCGTGCTCAAGGTGGCGCCGCAGTACTACTACACGGTGCGGACGGGCGAAGTGCTCGTCGACCAGCTCAAGAAGGTCGGCGTGAACGTCAGGATCGAGCAGATCGAGTGGGGCCAGTGGCTGTCGCGGGTGTGGCGCGAAGCGGACTACGACTTCACGATCATCGGGCACGCGGAGGCGTGGGACATCAGCAACTACGCCAACCCGAAGTACTACTACCGCTACGACAGCCCCAAGTTCCAGGAGCTGTTCAAGAAGTCGGAAACCACCCTCGACGACAAGGCGCGGCGCGAGCAGTACGTGCAGCTGCAGAAGATGCTCGTGGAGGAGGCGCCCGCAGTGTGGCTCTACGTCCACCCGCGCCTCGTGGTGGCCAGGAAGGGCGTGCAGGGCATCTGGAAGGACCTGCCCATCCCCTCCGCCGATCTCTCCGAGGTGTCGTGGGCATCTCCCAGGTAGCCGCCGCCGCGCGCGCGTGAGACGGTACGTTGTGCGAAGGGTCGCGGCGCTCGCCGTGACCCTTCTGTTCGTCTCCGTCCTCGTCTTCCTCGTCGTCCGCGTCCTGCCCGGCGATCCCGTCGACATCATCCTGGGGATCGAGCGAAGCCCCGAAACGGCCGCCCGCCTGCGCGCCTCCCTCGGCCTGGACCGGCCGCTCGTCGTGCAGTACGGCGACTGGCTCGGGCGCGCGCTCCGCGGCGATCTCGGCACCTCGATCCAGTACGACCTTCCCGTGGCCCGCCTCATCGCGAGCCGGCTGCCGGTGACGCTGCCGCTGGCGCTCATGGCGGCCGTGTGCATGGTGGTGGTGGCGCTGCCGCTCGGCATCTACGCGGCCACGCGCCACCGTCGCGCGGGCGACTACGTGGCGATGATCGTCTCCCAGCTGGGGATCTCCGTGCCCGCCTTCTGGCTCGGCCTGCTGCTCATCCTTCTCTTCTCCGTGCGGCTGGGATGGATGAGGGCCGGCGGCTTCGACGGCTGGTCGGAGGGCGTGGGGCCCGCCGTGCGCTCGCTGCTGCTGCCCGCGGTCGCCCTCGGCGCCTTCCAGGCCGCCGTGCTCGTGCGCGCCACGCGCTCCGCCGTCCTGGAGGTTCTGGGTGAAGACTACGTCCGCACGGCGCGCGCCAAGGGCGTGGCCGAGGTGGTGGTGGTGGGCAAGCACACGCTGCGCAATGCCTGCATCCCCATCCTCACCGTGGCCGGCATCCAGCTCGGCCAGCTCGTGGCGGGCGCGATCGTGCTGGAGTCGGTGTTCGCGCTGCCCGGGCTCGGCCGCCTCGCTCTCGGCGCCATCACCGCGCGCGACCTGCCCGTGGTGCAGGGGGTCACCGTCTTCGTCGCCTCCTGCATCGTCGCCATCAACTTCGCCGTCGATTTCGCCTACGCCGCCCTCGACCCCCGCCTTCGCCATGAGTAGACGTCCCACCCGCCACGTGACGTTCATGCTGGGCGCGCTCGTCACGGTGCTGCTGCTGGCCACGGCGGCCGTCAGCCTCGTCTACACGCCGAAGGACCCGCTCGCCATGTCGAGTGGGGCGCGCCTGCAGGGGCCCTCGGCCGCGCACCCGTTCGGCACCGACCAGTACGGGCGCGACCTGCTTTCGCGCGTGATGACGGGCGCCGTCACCTCGATCGCGGTGGGCGTCATCGCGGTGGGCATCGGCGCCTTCGCGGGCGTCGCCATCGGCACCCTGAGCGGCTACGTGGGCGGCTGGGTGGACGAGACGCTCATGCGCCTCATCGACGCCGTGCAGGGGTTCCCCGCCATTCTCGCCGCGCTGCTCTTCAGCGCGGTGTTCGCGCCGGGCATCGGCGTGGGCATGACGGCCATCGGCGTGTCGTTCGTGCCCGCCTTCGCGCGCCTCACGCGCGCCAGCTTCCTGGCGCTGCGCGCGCGCGAGTTCGTGGTGTCCGCGGCCGCCCTCGGCGCCAGCGACGCGCGGCTGGTCCTGCGCCACATCATGCCCAACACCCTGCCGCCGCTGCTGGTGCAGGCGACGACGAGCTTTCCCGTCGCCATCCTCGCCGAGGCTGCGCTCGCGTACCTGGGGCTGGGCACGCAGCCGCCGCACCCGTCGTGGGGGCTGATGCTGCGCGAGGCACAGAACTTTCTGTCGATGAACCCGTGGTTTGCGGTGTTCCCCGGCGCCGCCATCGCCCTCACGGTGCTGGGGCTGAATTTGCTGGGCGACGGGCTGCGCGACCTGCTGGACCCGAAAACCGGCTAAGTTGACTTTCGTGCAACCAAGCCGGTATCTTAGCGGTTGGTTCGGGCGCGGCCACGCTCGCTCTTGCGAGCGAATCCAAGGTGAGGCGCCTCGGAGAAAAGACACGAGATGAAGGTGTTCACGAGCTCGTTCACGCTGTCGAGCGAGGAGCGCACCGAGGTATCCGACATCACCAAGGTGGTCCGGGAGGCCGTGCAGCAGTTTCCCGTCTCCGCGGGCATCGCGCTCATCAACACGATGCACACGACGTGCGCGCTCTTCATCAACGAGTTCCAGAGCGCGCTCATCGACGATCTCAAGGGCCTCATCGAGCGGCTCGTCCCCGAGCGCGGCGGCTACCGCCACGACGACCCGCGGTACTCCGACTGCGAGCGCGGCAACGCGCACGCGCACCTGCGCGCCGCCCTCCTCGGCCGCTCCATCGCGGTGGGGGTCAACAACGGAGAGCTGACGCTCGGGCGCTTCCAGTCCGTGATCTTCGCGGAGCTCGACGGGCCCCGCAAGCGCGAGATCACCGTTCAGCTCATCGGCGAGTAGCCCCG
>CAYQQT010000338.1:0-4826 GCA_964419375.1 uncultured bacterium | reverse complement strand
GGCGAAGGCGTCGCGGCGGCGAGCGTCTACAGAGTTGAGGGCGACTGGCGCCGCGCGGTGTATTGGACCGCAGCAGTCACCCCGAACCACCCTACGCCACCCCACGAGAGAAGCGAAAACCCCACGGTAAGTGCGCTACTTACCGAGGGGGTTCGTTCTGCCACGACGTTTTGAAGTCCGGAAGGCCCACCGGGTTCCTAGACGCTTCCAAAGTCTTTGAAGTGTACCATTGTGCCGTCATCGTGAATCCCGACCGGCGGTCTCGCCCCGCAGCGGTGCGCCCGGCGATATCTCCGTGGCGCCTCGGCGGCCTCTCGCTCCGCGAGTTGGGGCGCCGCGTCTACGGCCAGCTCTGGAAGGACGAGGTCTTCGACCGCGCGGCGGGCCTCTCCTACTACTTCCTCTTCGCGCTGTTTCCCACGCTCCTCTTCCTCACCGCGCTGCTCGGCCTGCTGCCCTTCCCGCGGCTCATGGATCAGCTCATGAACTACGCGGGACGCGTGCTGCCGGGCGACGCGGCCTCGATGGTGACGCGGACGCTCGCGGAGATCGTGCTGGGCGCCAGCGGCGAGCTCCTGTCCATCGGCGTGGTGGCGGCGCTGTGGGCGGCCTCGAGCGGGATGCTCTCCATCATGACTGCGCTCAACGTGGTCTTCCACACCGTGGATCCGCGCCGCTGGTGGCGGCGTCGCCTCGCGGCCCTCGGTCTCACCATCGGCCTGTCGTTGTTCACGCTGACGGCGCTCGTGCTCCTCGTCTTCGGGGCGCGCATCGGAGAGGCGGTCGCGCAATGGATCGGCATGGGCGCCGTCTTCACGGCGATCTGGAACATCGCCCAGTGGCCCGTGCTCATCGCGTGCGTCTTCACCGCCATCACCCTCGTCTACCAGCTCGCCCCCTGGGTCGAGCACCGGCGGTCCTGGGTGTCGCCCGGCTCCGCCTTCGCCGTCGTCGGCTGGCTGCTGGTCTCACTCGGCCTGCGCGAGTACGTCGGAGTCTTCGGCGGGTACAACACCACCTACGGCTCCATCGGCGGCGTCATCTTGTTGATGCTGTGGCTCTACCTCAGCGGGCTCGTGCTGCTCGTGGGCGCCGAGATCGACTCCGACATCGACTCGGAGATCCACCGGGCGACGACGATGCCGGAAGGCGACCGAAGCGGCTAGCTCGCGCGCGCCGCCCGCGAGGGGTGGGAAGACATCGATGATATCGGCCTCGACGAGACGGCGATCGGGCGAGGCGTCCGCCCCGTTGACGAGCATCACGCGCTCGAGTGCAGGCGGGATACCGAGGCGGCGCAGGACATCGTGCACGGTGCTTCCCTCGGGAAGGTCGAGAACGGCCTTGCCGTCGTGACTGTCGGGCGGAAGAAAGCGGGCGAGGGTCGCGAAGAGTCGGACTTCGACGGTCAGCGGTACGCGCCCTGACCATCCCGCTCGGCGGCCTGGCGGAGATCAGCGGCCACTCGCAGGCGGTCACCGGGGCGAATGCTGTCCTGGCGCTCGAGCCGGTTCCATCGCACCACGTCGCCCACGGATACACCGTAAAGCTTGGCGATGGCGCTGACCGTGTCCCGCGGGCGCACGACGTGCACGTCCGAGCCGGCGGCGCCACGGCTCGCCCGGGCTGTGTTGGACTTCACGGCGGCCACCGCCTGGGGAGCGCGGCGAGGCGCGAGCGCCATCAGCACCCCGTCACGCGCGCCCACGGGGACCCGGAGGTCGTAGCGCGCGCCGGGCGGCGTGACGCCGCGCACGAGTACGGCGTTCATCGAGCGCAGGGTGTCGTGCGGAATACCCGCAGTGACCGACAGCCGGCGCAAGTCGGTGGCGGGCGGCACGGACACCGTTTCCGTCGCGGGGGCCGGGCGATCATCGAACTCGAAGCCGAAGCGCTCGGGATCGCGGCCGATCACGGTGGCGGCATGGATCTGCGGCACGAATTCCTTGGTCTCCCGGCGGAGATGATTGGTGCGCGCCAGCGTCCAGAAGTCGTTGGAGCCGGTCACGCGGATGGCCCGGGCCACCTTGACCTCGCCGGCGTTGTACGCAGCCTGGGCGAGCGGCCAGGAGCCGAAGAGCGCGTGCAGGTCGCGAAGGTACGCGGCGGCGGCGACCGTCGACTTCTCGGGGTCGAGCCGCTCGTCGATCCACTGGTCCACGCGCAACCCGTACCGGCGTGCCGTGGGCGCCATGAACTGCCACATGCCCTTGGCTCCCGCGCGCGACACCGCGTTCGGGTTGTACCCGCTCTCGATCATGGCCGTGAACGCCAGCTCCTCCGGGAGTCCCTTCTTGCGCATGACGTCGCGCACCATCCCGAGATAGCGCGCCGACCGGTTGATCCAGAGCGAGACGACTTCGCGGCGATAGATCGTGAAGCGGTCGAGGAAGAACTGCACCTGGGAATTGACGGTCACCGGGTACGCGGGTGGCTCGGGCACGTTCGCCGGCAGGTGGCCCGACAACCGCGTGGATTCGGCGAACGCCTCCGCGATCGGATCAAGGCCCGCCTCGGTCTGCTCGATGGACGGTGCCTCCATCAACGCCGGTTCGGACGCCGATGCGGCGTCCACCGTTGGGAGCAGCGCGGAACTCCCCTCGTCGGTTGTAGGTTCACCAAGCGACGACGGATGTACCGTCACGAGGGAATGCTCAACGACGAGCGATTCGGCGGCAACGGGCGCGAAAGCACCCGATGCCAAAACGACGGAGAAAACAGCTGAGATGCCGAGGAAACGGGGTTGAATCGCCATAGGATCAGAGAATCTTAGTTATTTTTACCATAGCTGCATGGACCCGGTCAATTGCTGGCGGCTTTCACGTGGGAGAGGAAGTACCGTTGCGTTTTGGTAAGTCTTACCGGATAGTTACCACCGGGACCGACGCCGCCCTCCGCCACCACGCTGACGGCTCTGACCCGCGAACTCACAACCCGAACTGGAGGAACGTGCCTTGAAGAGACTGACTGCCTTGTTCGCTGCGCTCGCCTTTGTCGTCGGAACGACTTGCTTCGTGGCCGCCCAGACGCCGCCGGCCGAGAAGAAGGCCGACGCTCCCGCCGCCACCAAGCCCGCCGAGAAGAAGATGCCCGTCAAGACCGCCAACGGCACCGTGAAGTCGGCCACGGCCGACAGCGTCGTCGTCGCCGGCAAGGACAAGGGCAAGGATGTCGAGTGGACGTTCAGCGTCAACGACAAGACCCAGATCAAGAAGGCCGGCAAGGACGTGATGGCCAAGGACCTCGCCGCCGGCGACGGCGTGAACGTCCGCTACATGGACCACGAGGGGAAGTCCGTCGCCTCCGCCATCAACGTGCGCTCCAAGCCCGCGGTGGCCAAGGACACGACGAAGGCCCCCGAGACGAAGCCCGCAGACAAGAAGTAGCCGCGCTTCGCGTGATGGATACCGGCTAGCGGCCGGTGTCCATCACGCGGTTTTCCGCCACGCCCGAAAACCACACGTTGCGATCGGTCAGTTCCACAGACTCGCGGCCGCCCGGCGTGACCGTCACCGCGCGCATCCACAGGCGTACCGCCTCGTAGCCGGTCACACGGGGCGAGATCCGGTACTTGTCCCGCTCCTTGGAGGTGGCGCGCGCCGTGGAAGCCGCCACGAAGTCGGCATGGGAGGCGATGACCAGCCAGTCGCCGGCGGGCACGTCGACGGCCCGGAAGGTGCCTTCGGCATCCACGGAGACGGGGCGCACGAGGTCGGCCGCGCCCGCCTGCGATAGCTCGCGCTCGTACGCCTCCTTGGCACGCCGCATCCGGGCCACGGCCTCCCGATACTCGCCTGCCGAGTCCCGCGCATGGCGCTTGAGGTCCTCCAGCGCGCGCCCGAGCGCCTCAGAGCGGGGTACGAGGACGATGCTGGCGCCCGGCAGCGGGACGTCGGATGCCTGCGGCTGCCGTCGATGCTCGTAGACTCGCCCCTCCACCACCCCCACCGCCCGCGCCGAAAGCGACTGTAGATATGGCGCGACGGGCACATCGAGGGCATGGGCATGGCCGGCGATCGAGAGGAGCGCGAGGAGCGCGAGCATCAGGCGACTCATGGGCGCGCTTCGGTGGCCGGACGCGTGCGCCAGCGGCGGTGGGACCACAGCCACTGCTCCGGGGAGCGACGGATCGCGCGCTCGATCGCTTCGTTGCATCGTGTCGTCAGCTCGACGATCGCCGCCTCCGTTTCCTTCGCGGCCGGCCACGGCAGCGCGGGCTCGACCACGACGCGATGGCGGCCGCGCCCCTCCCGGTGCGTGAACACCGGTACCACGGGCGTCCGCGTGCGGAGGGCAAGCAGGGCCATGCTCTTGGAAGTGCTGGCGGCCCGGGCAAAGAACGGCACGAAGACGGACTCGTGGCGCGCGGCATTTTGATCCATGAGGATGCCGACGAGCCGGCCCCGGCGGAGCGCGTCCAGCACGGGCCGGAGGGCGCCGCGCTTGTCGATGAGCTCCACCCCGGTCTTGCGCCGCAGCTCGCTGGCGAGCGCATCGAGCGGTGCTGCGTCGAGAGAGCGCACGACGATCGACAGTCCGTATGCGGTGAGCCGGTGGGAGGCCGCCAGCAGCTCCCAGTTGCCGAGGTGCGCGGTGAGCAGCAGCGCCCGGCCGTGCTCCTTCATCGCCGTCTCGAGGTGCTCGAGCCCGTCGAAGGTCATCGTCCGCAACGTCGCGTCGAGGGGAGAGGCGAGCATCCGCGCCAGCTCCATGGACATGACCCCCAGGTGCTGCCACGACGCGCGGGCGAGGCGCCGGCGCGTCGCCGGAGCCAGCTCGGGGAAGGCGAGGGCGAGGTTGTCGAGCGCGGTGCGCCGGCGGCGGCC
>CAYQQT010000337.1:0-4828 GCA_964419375.1 uncultured bacterium | reverse complement strand
ACGCGTGATGAGGCGACCGGGGCGTGAGCGTCCGGAAGGTTGACCGCTCGTGTCCGGCACGGTAGCGTAACCGGGTCTGAAAGCGCTCATGCGTCCTGCCGGATATCTGCGCCGCCGCCCCGCCGAAGTGGCGCGCCCGTGAATCCCTGCGAGGCGACGATCGTCGAGCTGCAGGCGGCCATGAGCGCGGGCGGGCTGACGTCGGCCGAGCTGACGCGGGCCTTCCTGCGGCGCATCGAGGCGTACGATCGGAGCGGTCCGCGCCTCAACGCGGTGCTCGAGGTGAACCCGGACGCGATTGAAACGGCGGATGCGCTCGACCGCGAACGCGCCGCGGGCGGCGCCCGCGGCCCGCTGCACGGCGTGCCCGTCCTCCTCAAGGACAACATCGCCACCGCCGACCGCCTCCATACGAGCGCGGGATCGCTGGTCCTTGCCGACTGCATCGCCCCGCGTGACGCCTTCCTCGTCACCCGGTTGCGCGCCGCGGGCGCCGTCATCCTCGGCAAGGCCAATATGACGGAGTGGGCCAACTTCATGACCACCGGCATGCCCGCGGGCTACAGCTCGCGCGGCGGGCAGGTGGTCAATCCCTATGACGCACGGCTCACTCCGGGCGGATCCAGCAGTGGCTCCGCGGTCGCGGTGGCGGCGGCGCTGTGCACGGTGGCCGTGGGCACCGAGACGTCGGGCTCGATTTTGAGCCCCGCCCACCACAACTCCGTGGTCGGGATCAAGCCGACGGTCGGCCTCATCTCGCGGGACGGGATCGTTCCCATCGCCGCCACCCAGGACACCGCGGGGCCGCTCGCGCGGACCGTCGAGGACGCCGGAATCCTATTGGCGGCGATGACCGGCGTGGACCCGCGTGATCGCGCCACGCGCGCGAGCCGCTCCCATGCCCAGCGTGATTACACCGGGTTTCTGAATGCGCATACGCTGGCGGGCGCCCGCGTCGGCGTGCCGCGGGCGGTGTTCTTCGACGGCATCGGCGCCGCCGAAATGCCGATCATCGAGGGCGCGCTGCGCGCGCTCGCGGACCTCGGCGCGACCCTGATCGATCCCGCAGACATCGCGACCGCGCGCGAGACGGCGGACTTCCGGTCCGACGTGATGCTGTACGAGTTCAAGCGCGACCTGAACCGGTACCTGCGCGGCCTGGGCGCGGCGGCCCCGGTGCGATCGCTCCGGGACATCATTCGATTCAACGAGAGCCGGCCCCGCGAGATGCTGCGCTTCGGGCAGACCATGCTGCTCGCCGCGCACGCGACGAGCGGCCTCAGCGCCCCCGCGTACGCGCGCAGCCGGGCGGAAGACGTCCGCCTGTCGCGCACGGACGGGATCGATCCGGTGCTGGAGCGCGAGCGGCTGGATGCGCTGGTCTTTGCCGGCCGCGCGGGCGCGGCCATCGGGGCCAAGGCCGGCTATCCGAGCGTCATCGTGCCTGCCGGTTATACGAGCGAGGGGGCGCCGGTGGGGCTGACGTTCCTGGGCCGCGCGTGGAGCGAGCCGGTGCTGCTCCGGCTCGCCCACGCGTTCGAGCGCGCCACCCGGCACCGGCGCGCGCCCGACGCGGTGGCGGGGGAGAGAATCAGCCCCGGCCCACGAACGGCATCTTCGTCGCCATCACCGTGAGGAACTGCACATTGGCATCCAGGGGCAGGCTCGCCATGAGCACCACGGAGCGCGCCACGTTGCTGACGTCCATCGTGGGCTCGACCTCGACGGAGCCGTTGGCCTGGGCAACACCCTTGGCCATGCGCGCCGTCATCTCCGTGGCCGCGTTGCCGATGTCGATCTGCCCGCACGCGATGTCGTACTTGCGACCGTCGAGCGACGTCACCTTGGTAAGGCCCGTGACGGCGTGCTTCGTCGACGTGTAGGGAGCGGAGTTCGGGCGGGGCGCGTGCGCGGAGATGGAGCCGTTGTTGATGATGCGGCCGCCGCGCGGCTGCTGGCTCTTCATGATCTTGAACGCTTCCTGGGTGCACAGGAACACGCCGGTGAGGTTGGCATCCACCACCGTCTTCCACTGCTCGTAGGTGAGGTCTTCGAGTGGGACCGGGGGCGCGCCTGTGCCGGCGTTGTTGAACAGGACATCGAGCCTGCCGAATGTTTCCTTCGTCTTCGCGAACAGCGCCTTCACCGAGGCGGGGTCGCCCACGTCCGTGGGCACCACGAGCGTGCGCGCGCCGGAGCCCTTGCCCTCGAGCGCCGTCGCTTCGAGCCGCTCCTTGCGGCGGCCCGCGAGGACGACGGCGTACCCTTCCTGCAACAGGGCCAGCGCAACGGCTTTGCCGATTCCGCTTCCGGCGCCGGTGACGATCGCGATCTTGTCGGACGATGCCATGGTCGAATGCCCACCTTTCTGTGTCGAGCGAGGGAAAGCTTAAGTCCTGAGAAGCGGGCGCGCAAGGTATGCCATGCTTCTGGAATGCCCGACCCCAGGGGTCCCACCGCGCTCGTCGTCGCTCATCCCGGCCACGAGCTGACGCTGCACGGCTGGGTGGAGGCGACGAGGCCCGTCGTCTTCGTCCTCACCGACGGCTCCGGCCAGCTCGGGGCTCCCCGGATCACGTCCACGACCCGGCTGCTCGACGCCGTCGGCGCGGGCCGGGGCGCCGTCTTCGGCCGCTTCTCCGACGGGGACGTGTACGCGGCGCTCCTCGCGCGCAACGGAGACGCCTTCACCGGGGTCGCGCGCGAGCTCGCGGGGTGGCTCGTGCAGAACCCCGTACGCGACCTCGTCACGGATTCCTCGGAAGGCTACAACCCGACCCACGACCTCTGCCGCACGATCGCCGGCGTGGCGGCCACGCTCGCCGCGCACTCGCTCGGCCGGGCGGTGCCGCTATACGAGTACGTGGTGACGGGGGACCGAGGCGCCTGCCTCGAGGGGCTGCGCGCGGCGAGCGAGTACACCGAGCTCGCCGCCGAAACCCGGCTCTCCATCGATCGCGATGGCGGCGAAGCGTACCGCGTGGAGTGCCTGCACCCGATCGCCCCCGCCCTCGCGCGGCCGTCGCCGCCGTCGGGCACGCCGTACTACGAGCGTCACGGCGAAGCGCGCGTGGAGTCGGCCAAGTACGAGCGCGTCATCCGCTACCGCGAGCACGTCCGGCCCGTGGAGGACGCGTTGTGGGAGCTCGCGGATTCATCGCTGCCGGCCGGTCGCGTCTGAGGTGGCGCGCCCGTGCGAACGCTGACGGTCCTCATCACCAACATCATGCTCAAGACGCGCACGGGCACCGAGCTCTACGTGCGCGACCTCGCGCTCGGGCTCAAGGCGCGCGGCCACACGCCCGTCGTGTACGCGCGCGATAGGGGCGAGGTGGCCGACGAGCTCGCGTGGGCGGGCATCGCCGTCCACAACGATCTCTCCACCGTGCGGACCAGGCCGCACATCGTGCACGGACATCACCGGGAGCCGACCATCGAGGCGCTCCTGCGCTTCCGCAAGACCCCGGCGGTGTACGTCTGTCACGATCGCCTGCACCCCGCCGACGCGCCCCCGGTCTTTCCGCGCATCCTTCGCCACGTCGCCGTCGACGACAACTGCCGCGAGCGGGTGGTGGAGGCGGGGGTGGCGGAGAATCGGATCCGCGTCATCCTGAACGCGGTCGACCTCGAGAGGTTCCTGCCGCGCGCCCCGCTCCCTGCCACGCCGCGGCGCGCGCTCGTCTTCAGCAACTACGCGAGCGAGGGCACCCACCTGCCGGCCATCCGCCAAGCCTGCGCCGACCGCGCGCTCGCCCTCGACGTGGTGGGCGCCGCCTCCGGCCGGTCCGCCACGGCGCCGGAGGCCGTCATCCCGGGCTACGACCTCGTCTTCGCCAAGGCGCGGTGCGCGATGGAGGCGATGGCCGTCGGCAGCGCCGTCGTGCTGTGCGACACGCGCGGCCTCGGCCCCATGGTCACGCGCGCGAACGTCGCCGAGCTGCGGCGCTGGAACTTCGGTATGCGCACGCTGAGCCGCCCCCTCGATCCGCGGCTCATCCGTGACGAGATCGACCGCTATGACGCCCGGGACGCCGCGGACGTGGCTCGCTACATGCGCGAGCGGGCCGGTCTCGACCGAGGTGTCGAGGAGCTCGTCTCCCTGTATCGCGAGGTGATCGACGAGCACGCGGTCAGCTCCGCGCGCGAGACGTGGGCGGGCATGCGCGCGTTGCGGCGCGCGCTCCCGCGCGACAGCGTTCGTGATCGGCTCCGGCGGATTCCCGTCCTCGGCCGCGTGCTGATCACTCTCAACCGCGCGCCCCGCCGACTCCGCCGGCTCTGGAGGGTCTGAAGGGAGGGGCCGCCGCCTCTACGCACGGCGGCCGATGACCACGCGGTAGCCGAGGTCGGCGCTTTCCATCGTCGTGAGCGCGGCGAAACGCGCGTGCCACCGACCGGAGCGCAGGTCACCGGCGAGCCGCGCCAGGCCGGCCTCGACGACACCGGCGGGCAGCTGGGCGAAGCCCGACATCTCCCGGCGCACCGTCGCGTCCAGATAGGCGTGGGGCCGGCGCGAGAAGGCGCCGAGGAAGCCGTCCTCACAGTCGTGCGGGATGACGAGCGGCTGCACCACCGCGTCCGTGAGGCGGGGGTCGGCCGTGCGTGTGGTCGAGTACCCGCGTCCGATGTTGTCGTAGACGCCGCTCATGTCACCGTCGCGCCCGAGAGTAGTGGCCGGCCGCCGATGTCGTCAATGTTGACGGCGGGGGCGCGGGCAGCCTACCTTCGCGCTATCGAGGAAGCCCGAGGGGCAGCGTGGCCCATCGGCAGTCTGAAGGAGGCCTCCATGAAGCAGGCGCTGGCCGTGCTCGGTGTGGTGCTCGTGGCC
>CAYQQT010000336.1:0-4832 GCA_964419375.1 uncultured bacterium | reverse complement strand
ACGACGCGTCCGCCGCGGCCGAGCGCGCCGTGGAGGCGCAGCGCTCGTGGGCCCGACTGCCGTACACGGAGCGGGCGGCTGTATTGCGACGTGCCGGCGACCTCTGGCGCGAGCACGGGTCGGACGTACAGGAGTGGCTCGTGCGGGAGGCCGGCTCGATTCCGCCCAAGGCCCAGGTGGAGATCGACTTCGCCGCGAGCGCCTGCTACGACGCTGCCGGGCTCACCTCCCTCTCCATCGGTGAGGTGCTGCCGACGGCCATGCCGCACCTGTCGCTGACGCAGCGGGTCCCGATCGGCGTGGTCGGCGTCATCTCGCCGTTCAACTTTCCGCTGATCCTCTCGATCCGCGCGGTGGCGCCGGCGTTGGCGCTCGGCAACGCGGTGATCCTCAAGCCGGACCCCCGGACGGCGGTGTGTGGCGGCGTGGCGCTGGCGAGGATCTTCGAGGAGGCGGGCCTGCCGGTCGGCGTGCTCAGCGTCCTGCCGGGCGGGGCGGAGGTCGGCGAGGCGCTGGTCGGCGAGTCGCGCATCGGCCTCGTCTCGTTCACCGGCTCGAGCCGGGTCGGTCGCCGCGTTGCGGCGCTCGCCGCCCAGCGCTTGAAGCGGGTCCACCTCGAGCTGGGCGGCAACTCGGCCCTCATCATCCTCGACGACGTCGACCCCGAGCGGGCCGCGTCGGTCGGAGCCTTCGGGTCGTTCAACCACCAGGGCCAGATCTGCATGACGACAGGCCGGCACCTGGTGGCCCGCGCCATCGCCGACCGCTACGCGCAGGCCCTCGGCGAGCACGCGCGAAACCTGCCGGTCGGCAACCCGGCCACGGAGCAGGTGGCGCTCGGACCGCTCATCGATGACGGCCAGCGCGACCGCGTCCATGAGATGGTTACCGCATCGGTCTCAGCCGGCGCTCGGCTGGTCGAGGGCGGCACTTATAGCGGCCGCTTCTACCGCCCAACCGTTCTCGCCGACATCCCGACCGACGCGCCCGCCTACGCCGAGGAGGTGTTCGGGCCGGTGGCGCCGATCGTTGCCTTTGACACAATTGATGAAGCGGTGGAGCTGGCCGGCAGCGGTCCGTACGGGCTGGCCCTCGGCATCCTCACCGGCGACGTGATGAAGGCGCTCGAGATCGCCGGTCGCATCCCGACCGGGATCGTGCACGTCAACGACCAGACGGTGGGGGACGAGGTCGTTAACCCGTTTGGCGGAGTCCGAGACACCGGCGGGTCGCGCCTCGGCGGCGTCCAGGCCAACCTCGAGACCTTCACCGTCACGCAGTGGGTCACGCTGCGCTCGACCCTGCCGGAGTACCCATTCTAGGCCATGGTTCTTGAGACGCAGGTTGGCATTGTGGGGGCCGGTCCAGCAGGCCTGCTCCTCTCGCACCTGCTGCACCAAGCTGGAATCGAGTCGATCGTCCTCGAAGACCGCAGCCGTGAGTACGTCGAGCATCGGGTGCGGGCGGGCGTGCTCGAGCAGGGGACGGTCGACCTGCTGACCGAAACCGGCCTCGGCGAGCGGATGCTGCGCGAGGGCCTGGTCCACCATGGCATCGAGCTGCGCTTCGGCGGGAAACGTCACCGTATCCCCTTGACCGAGCTGTCCGGCGGGCGCTCGATCACCATCTACGGGCAGCAGGAGCTCGTGAAGGACCTCATCGCGGCGCGCTTGGACCATGGCGGAGAGATTCTTTTCGAGGTCTCGGATGTACGGCTCAGCGGCTTGGAGTCAGACCGGCCGTCCATCACGTTCGGCCACGATGGCGTTGAGGAGGCCATCCGCTGTGACTTCATCGCCGGTTGCGACGGCTTCCATGGCGTGTCACGCGATGCCGTCCCGGTCGGCGTGCTGACCTTCTACGAGCGTGACTACCACTTCGCCTGGCTCGGCATCCTGGCGGAGGCGCCGCCCTCGAGCCCGGAGCTCATCTACGCCTCGCACGAGCGCGGCTTCGCCCTGCACAGCATGCGCTCGCCATCGGTCACCCGGCTCTATCTGCAGGTTGCCCCGGACGATTCGCTCGACAACTGGCCGAACGACCGGATCTGGTCGGAGCTACGCACGCGACTCGCCACCGACGATGGCTTCGAGCTGACCGAAGGGCCGATCCTCGACCGCGGCATCGCGGAGATGCGCGGTTTCGTGACGGAGCCGATGCAGTACGGGCGGCTCTACCTGGCCGGCGACGCGGCGCACATCGTGCCGGCCACCGGGGCCAAGGGGCTCAACCTGGCGGTCAGCGACGTGAACGCGGTGTCGCAGGGGCTGATCGAGTGGTATCGGTCAGGCAGCTCCGAGCTGCTGGATGGGTACTCAGAGCGCTGCCGGCGGCGGGTCTGGCGGGTGCAGGACTTCTCCTGGTACATGAGCTCGCTTCTGCACAACCTGCCCGGCGACGACGAGTTCGGGCGGCGCCTGCAGCGTGCGGAGCTCGAGTGGCTGGTCGCCAACGAGGGAGCGGCGCGCAGCCTCGCCGAGAATTATGTCGGCCCGCCCTTCGCCTGAGGCAATCGGCGAAAAAACAGCCCGCCGGCCGCCGCCGTGGCAAGCAGAACGGATACGGCGCCGATTGCCTGCACGACGCTGAGTCGCTCGCCAAGCAGGAGGAATGAAACCAGCGCCGCGGTCGGCGGATTCAGCAGGAGAAATACTGATGCGCGCCGCGCCTCGAGGTGTCTCATACCGGCCACAATGAGTACGGCCGCGGCCGCGCCTGGGCCGATTGCGAGCCAGACGAGGGCGAGGGCGGCGTCAGGCCGGACGACCAGGGGCCACACGGGCTCGTGCAGGATCACGACCGCCGCAAAGGCGACGACCGAGCTGACCGATAACGTCGCTATGCCGACCACCGGGCCGACCAGCCCATACCGGACGCCCCAGCGCCGGGAGAGGACGAGGAAGAGGCCATACGCCATCGCCGCCAGGAGCGCGATCCCGATGCCCTCGAGCGATTCGCCTCGTAGTTCGAGGTCGCTCAGCAGGAACGTCCCGATGAGCGCGGCGAGCAGGGCGACGAGCATCGGCCTCTCGAGTCGCTCGCCGAGCAGCGGGATGGCGAGGAGGGCCGCGATGACGGCGTACAGCCCGGCGACGAAGGCAGTCACCGTTGCGCCGGCCGCGGCGACGGCCGCGTTCATGGCAACCACGAAGACTGCGCCGCCGACGAGTCCGAGCACGAGGAGACGAGCGCGTCCTGCAGCGTCAGGCGTCTGGGGCCGGATTGAGCGCATGGCGGGCAGGGCAAGGAGCGCGGCCAGGATCATCGTCCCCAGCAGGCCGCGCCAGGCGGCGATTGTGAGCGGCGTGAAGCTACGGAGCGCAATTGCGGTGGCGACGTAGGCGCTGCCGAAGAGCACCGCCGCCGTTCCAGCGTAGAGAGCTCCGCGTGCATTCATGCTGCCACCCTATCGTTGTGGTCCGCGGTCCGCCCCGATGAGGACATCGAGGTCCATCGATCTTCGATAAGGCGTCGCCCGGCCCAGGCCACATCGAGGCGACCACCTGGGGCCCAAAGGCCGTTCAGTCGGGCGATCGCTTGGCACCCAGTGCAGGTCCGGCTGGCTCACCAGCAAGGTTTTGTGGCCTCGCCAGAAGGGGCGCCGGTGCAGACTACAGAAGCTGACAGGCAGATGGCATGGGGAATCCAGGCATCCGTGACCAATCGAGGTGAAGTCGATCGGAAGGCCCCGGCTGAAGCACCCTTAGAGGCACCCTTACGGCGCGCTGGGCGATGCGCTCGACCCTGACACGATGGCGACCATCGCGGCCCGCTATGGCGCGCAGGTCGACTTCGAGCGCACGCTCCCGATCGTCGAGCGGCACGGGCTGAACTTCTAGACACGGGGGTGCGCCTCGGGACGGTCGTTCCGAGCGCCACTCGGGCTGCGTCAGCGCTGCCGGATCAGCCCGAGGCACATCACTCGTGACAACGTGGATGCACTCGAGCGGCAGATCGAGGCGCTCTAAGAGGTGCCAAGCTGAAGCACCCTTATAAGCACCCTTATGGGATCGCACCATGCTTCCCAGAGCGACCCAAACGTGCTCAATCGACCCAGATTGGGTCGCCTGACACGGGAATCCCGCGCATCCGGTATGCGGTACCAAGTCTCATTTACACCGCCGATTCGTGCTCAAATCGAGCGGATTTCGGCTTGGTGGGCGAACTCGAGCACCCTTATCAGCACCCTTATGCATTGGCATTTGGTCGTTTGGCTAGGTAGCTACGCGACAACGGGGCACAACATGTGGTGCAGGAACGCATTGCCAGGCACTACATGTCGCAATCGGCTTGGCGGCCCGAGCCTCGGTCCCGTCACCCGATCGCACACTCATTGCGGACCGCTTGGGCACGGGCCGCAGCTCCTGCTTCGTACCTCGTCGGGCGAGTCCTTGGGTACCACGAGCGTGTCGCCCGGTCGCACCGCGGCGAGTGCCTGATCGAGGCCTGGCCGTGCGCGGGTGGGTTCCGGTCAGCCCGTGGTCGAGGTAGATCCGCTCGGCGGCGACGCCGAGCTCGGCCAGGCGCTGGCGTTGGGCGGTGAGGTCCTGTTCGTAGGTGGAACAGCGGGCGTAGAGCCAATGATCGTCTCGCTCATGGTCGCGGAGCATACGGTTAGCCCTCGACAAATGAGATTTTCATCGGACTATCTGTGAGAGACACCGCAGGTCCAGTTCACAATCCGTTCGCGCGATTGGTGCCGGGTGTCCGGTTGGGTTCCTCTTGCGGTGATCGCTGGTCAGGAGCGAGGAGCACGGGATATCGGCCTCTTGAACGGCTGCCTTCTACTCGTCGGCTGGACGTCGCATGGGAGCCCGGAGCAGCACAGCAAG
>CAYQQT010000335.1:0-4834 GCA_964419375.1 uncultured bacterium | reverse complement strand
GTGGCGCGTGGCTCACCTCACCGCTGCTCGACCCAGCCGACCCGCGCCTCGGGCGTCAGGTGCTCCGCAAGCTGGGCGTGGACAAGATCGTCATCCGGCCGGACGGCGCCGGCGGGTGGGAGTTCGACGGGTTCGCCGACCTCGGCCGGCTCGTGGCCACTAGTGGGACTTCAGGGGGCCCTTCGAGGCCCCCCATTTCTATGGG
The DNA here is from genome assembly GCA_964419375.1 of uncultured bacterium. Classification (GTDB taxonomy): domain Bacteria; phylum Methylomirabilota; class Methylomirabilia; order Rokubacteriales; family CSP1-6; genus JBBDXO01. Next base: position 4,629 of record CAYQQT010000335.1, on the reverse strand, counting down.
CCGACGCGGTCGGTCTTCGCGGGCTCGAACCGGCCCGTGCGCGCAAGCGCGAGGAGGACGCGCCACGCCCCGCGCGTGGCGAGCAGCCAGTACGTCTGGCAGCGGAAGGTGCCGACGAACTTCGCGCGCAGCGTGGTGCGACGCACGTCGACCGCGCGCGGACAGTACGGGGTGAGGCGCTCGATGAGGTCCTGCGTCACGATCCCGCCCACCCACACCGTGAGCGCCAGCGACAGCGTGGGAAACGTGATGCCGAGCGCGAACAGCACCGGGTGGTCGGCGAAGCGATAGGCGAGGTGCCAGCCGAGGAAGCCGAGGACCGGATAGACGGCGGCCGCGATGGGCCACTCGACCACCTTGTTGCCGACGTGGCGGCAGAGCTGCGCCGTGTTGAAGGCGGTGGGCCGCGCGCGCCACGTCTGGCGCAGGAACCTCACGTCGTCGAGCACGCCTTTGTACCAGCGCGCGTTCTGGCGGACCATCTTCTCGCCGCTCTCGGGCATGTCCACCAGCTCCAGCAGGGGCATGGGCGCCACGAGGACGCCGCGCGCGCCGAGCGCATAGCCGAGCGTGGAGTCCTCGGTGGCGCCGGAGGTCGGGAAGCCGCCCAGCGACTGCAGCACGTCCGCGCGCACGAACTGGTTGTGGCCGAGGCAGATCTGCGAGCGCCGCAAGCAGAAGTCGAAGGCCGGGCGCAGCGCGCGCGCCACGCGGGGCGCCCGCGCCGCGAGCGCGGCGAACGTGCGCAGCCGCCGCGGCTCGTTGATGAGGCGCGCGATGGACACGCGGATGAAGATCGAGGACTGCTGGACGGCGCACACGCGCCCGCGCAGATCGAGCCGGTCGAAGTTCGCCAACGACAGCGTGACGCCCTGGTAGGCGAGGCTGCCCTGCCCCGCCAGCACGCGCGCGGCGATCCAGCGGTAGGCGTTGCGGTCGGGAATGGAGTCCGCGTCACTGACGCCGACGTACACCTGCGCGGGGTCGTACTCGTCGCCGAGCACCGCCGCCAGCGTCTCCGCGCGCAGCGCCCAGTTGAGCTGGTGCGCCTTGCGCCCGGGCGCGGCGGGCGCCGTCACCAGCGTCAGCATCTTCTGCTGCCACGGCGGCAGCGTGTCGCGGAAGCGGCGCACGAGCTCGGAGGTGGGCGCCTCCATGAGCGGATGCGGCGCCTCCTCTTCTTCCTGACGCGTGGCCACGATCACGTGCAGGCGGCCGTGCGGGTAGCGCGAGCCGAGGAGGGCCGCCAGGGTGGTGGCGATGGCCGGCTCCTGGAAGCCGGGCACGAGGTGCACGAACACGGGCGCGCCCGGCGCCCGCTCGAGGGCGGCCTCGTCGGGCAGCGCATCGAGCGCCTGGTAGGCGTCCCGCACGAAGCGATAGGTCGTGCGCATGCCCAGCCAGTCCATCAGCAGCTTGAAGCCGGCACGGGCGTTGAAGAACATGGAGACGACGAACAGGGAGAACCAGACCCAGCCGGTACCCCAAAACCAGTCCACGGCCGTTACTTCTCCGGCGGCTTCGGTGACTCTTGCCGCGGAAACTTCAGGACGGTCTCGCCCTCGCGCACGTAGCCGTACTCCTCGCGGGCGATCTTCTCGATGTAGGCGGGGTCGGTGCGCAGGCGCTCCGCCGTCTTGCCGAGCGCCTCCGTGCGCGCGCGCAGCGCCGCGATCTCGCGCTCCTGCGCCGCCATCTCGGCCTTCATCTGCGACACGCGGAGAATGGCGTGGGTGCCGAAGACGGCCAGCCCCCCCGCCACCACGAGCACGGCGATGCCGCCGACGAGGCGGATGCTCACCGTGCGAAGCGCGCGTACAGGCTGCGCCCGGGCCACGACGCGGCGTGCCCCAGCTCTTCCTCGATGCGCAGGAGCTGGTTGTACTTGGCCGTCCGCTCTCCGCGCGCCACCGAGCCCGTCTTGATCTGCCCCGCGTTGACGGCGACGGCGAGGTCGGCCACGAAGGTGTCCTCCGTCTCCCCCGAGCGGTGGGAGATGATGGTGCCGTAGCCGGCGCGCTTGGCGATCTCGATGGCTTCCATCGTCTCCGTGAGCGTGCCCACCTGGTTCACCTTCACGAGCACGGCGTTGGCGAGGCCCTGCTGGATGCCCTGCTGGATGATGGCGGGGTTCGTCACGAAGAGATCGTCGCCGACGAGCTGCACGCGGTGGCCGAGGCGGCGCGTGAGCAGCGCCCACCCCGCCCAGTCGTCCTCGCCGAGGCCGTCCTCGATCGACACGATGGGGTAGCGGTCACAGAGCTGCTCGTAGCGGCCCACCAGCTCCTCGCTGTCGAGCACCGCCTTGTCCGCGCGCAGGCGGTAGCGGCCGTGCTCCTCCGCGAACTCGCTGGCGGCCACGTCGAGCGCGAGGGAGATGTCGTCGCCGGGCCGGTAGCCGGCACGCTCGATGGCCTGCATCAGGAAGTCGAGCGCGGCCAGATTCGACCCGAGGGCGGGGGCGAAGCCGCCCTCGTCGCCGACGCCCGTCGACATCTTCTTCTCCTTCAGCAGCTCCTTGAGGGCGTGGAAGACCTCCACGCCCATGCGCAGCGCGTTGGCGAAGGAGTCCGCGCCCGCGGGCACGAGCATGAACTCCTGGAAGTCGATGCCGTTGTCGGCATGGGCGCCGCCGTTGATCACGTTCAGCAGGGGCACGGGGAGGAGCCGGCTCCCCACGCCGCCGAGGTAGGCGTACAGCGGCAGACCCGCGTCGTCGGCGGCGGCGCGGGCGACGGCCAGCGACACGGCGAGGATGGCGTTGGCGCCCAGCGCGGACTTGTTCGGCGTGCCGTCCAGCTCCAGCAGCGCCTGGTCGATGGACGCCTGCTCGGTGGCCTCCATGCCGTCGATCTCGGGGGCGATGGTCTCCTCGACGTTGCGTACCGCCTGCTGCACGCCCTTGCCGCGGTAGCGCTGGCTGTCGCCGTCGCGCAGCTCGACCGCCTCCCGCTTGCCGGTGGAGGCGCCGGAGGGGACGGCGGCCCGGCCCCACGCGCCGGACTCCAGCTCGATCTCCACCTCGACGGTGGGAAAGCCCCGGGAGTCGAGGATCTCGCGTGCGTAAACGCCGGTAATCGCCGACATGGTCAGGATCTCCGCTCGAAGACGTACTCGGCGAGGGCGTTGAGGGGCGTCGCCGCCGTCCCGAGCGGCTGCAGCAAGCGCTTGGTGTCGTCGATCAACGCGCGCGCCTTCCGTTTCGAAGCTTCGAGGCCGTGGTAGGCCGGATAGGTCGCCTTCTTCTTTCGCTCGTCGCTGCCCGCGGTCTTGCCGAGCTCCGCCAGGCTACCTTCGACATCGAGGATATCATCGACGATCTGAAACGCGAGCCCGAGCGCCTCGCCCGCCCGGCTCACCGCATCGATGTGCGCGGGCGCCGCGCCCGCGAGCGTGGCGCCCGCCCGCAGCGACACGCGGATGAGCGCCGCCGTCTTGCGCAGGTGGATGTAATCGAGCGTTTCCGGCGTGACGACCTTGCCCTCGGATTCGATGTCGACCACCTGCCCGCCCACCATGCCGTTGGTGCCGGCCGCGTCCGCGACGTCGGAGATCACGTGCGCGATCACGCGCGGATCGCTCATGCGCGCGGCGTTACCGGCGATGAGCTGGAAGGCGAGGGTGAGCAGGGCGTCCCCCGCCAGGATCGCGATGGCGTCGCCGAAGACCTTGTGGTTGGTGAGACGGCCGCGCCGGTAGTCGTCGTCGTCCATCGCGGGCAGGTCGTCGTGGATGAGCGAGTACGCGTGGATGAGCTCGAGCGCGCACGCGGTATCCATGACGGTGGCCGCCTCCCCGCCCACCGCTTCCGCGCCCGCGATGACGAGGATCGGGCGCAGCCGCTTGCCGGGCGCGAGCACGCTGTAGCGCATGGAGCGGTGCACGGTGGTGGGCGGCGCCGACTCCGGCGGCAGCACGGCGTCGAGCGCGGCGTCGACGAGGACACGGCGGGAGTCCAGATAGGTCTTGAGGTCGAAGCTCACGCCTCGTCGTCCGCCTTCCAGTCGAAGGGCCGCGTGGTGGCGGCGCCGGTGTCGTCCTTGGCGAGCAGCTCGATGCGGCGCTCGGCCTCGTCGAGGTACTTGGCGCAGTGGCGGGCAAGCTGGATGCCCTCCTCGAAGACCTTCAGCGAGTCCTCCAGGGGCAGGTTGCCCGCCTCCAGCGAGCCCACGATCTGCTCGAGGCGGGTGAGACAGTCTTCAAACTTGAGGTCGCTCATCGCGCTCCTTCGTCGCCGTCACGCGACAGTCGAGGCTCCCCTCGTGCAGCAGCACGCTCACGTCGTCGCCCACGCGGACCTGCCTCGCGCTGCGCACCACCGCGCCCGCGGGCGTGCGCGTGAGGCTGTACCCGCGCGCCAGCACGGCGAGGGGCGACAGCGAGTGGAGACGGCCCACCGCCACCCGCAGCCGGTGACGCGAGCGGTCCAGCTCGCGGGCGGCGCCGCGGCTGAGCTGGGCCTGCAGCCGGGTGAGCTGCCGGCGGTTGTCGAGCGTGCGCAGCACCGGGCTCTGGTTGCGCAGCCCCTGCGTGGACAGCTCGAAGCGGTGGGCGGCATGCCGCATCGCCGCCGTCATGGCGCGCCGCAGGCGCGCCCGCGCGTCGTCGACGCGCCGCTCCAGGTCGCGC
>CAYQQT010000334.1:0-4846 GCA_964419375.1 uncultured bacterium | reverse complement strand
CACCGCCCCCCACATCGCCACCGCCAGCGCGGCCGCCTCCGCGTAGAGCAGCGCGGCCTGCACCGTGAAGAAGACGGTCACCGTGGGCGCGATGAGGTGCAGCGCGGCCACGGTGAGGCTGGAGCGCGCGATGGTGGCGGCCACCTGCACGCCGTTGACGGTGGGCTGGCGCTGCAGCCCGTTGAGACCGGCCAGGTAGAAGGCGCGCGCCACCACCGCGGGGAGCGCGACGCCCATGAGCAGAAGCGCCACGCTGACCTCGTCCCGTGTGAGGCGCTCCACGTTCACCCAGTGCGTGGCGATGGCGCCCGCGCCCGCCACCACCAGCGCCCCCATCACGAGCGCCAGCGCCCAGCAGAACGCCTGGAGCGTCACGGCGAGGTCGGGAAGGGTGGCATCGCGCTCGCCGCCGGCCGCCATGCGCGCCATCTCACGGTTGAGGGTGTGGCTGAGCCCGAGATCGAGGGCCGTGGCCGCCACCGCGAGGGTGGTGAAGATGCCGACGAGGCCGTACGCCTCGGCGCCCAGCAGGCGCAGGTAGATGGGGACCACGACGACGAACACCCCCATCGTCACCAGGCCGCCCGCGAAATTGGCGGCGATGTTGCGATGAACGCGGCCTATGCCGACCCCGGCCACACGGTCCCTGGGCGCCTGTCGGAATATCGAGGAGCGCCCCGGCTTTGCCGGGGTGCTGCCGAGCGCTTGGGGGGCTTGGGGGGCCCTTCGAGGCCCCCCATCCAACTAGGCACCGAGCGGGGGCAGCGCGGCGTCGCGCGTGGAGACGACGGCGGGCGCGATTGGCCACTCGATGGCGCACGCAGGATCGTTCCAGCGTACGCCGCGCTCCGCCTCCGGGTGGTACAGCTCGGACATCTGATAGAAGACCTCGGTATCGTCGGCGAGCGTCTGGAATCCGTGCGCCATGCCCTCCGGCACGTAGAGCATCCGGCGATCGTCGGCGGTGAGCCGGACCGCCACCCATTGACCGTACGTCGGCGCGTGCCGCCGCACGTCGAGGACCACGTCGTGGATGGCGCCGCGGGTGCAGCGGACGAGCTTGGCTTCGCGCCAGGGCGCCGATTGGTAGTGCATGCCGCGCACGGTGCCGCGCGCCTTCGTGTACGAGATGTTGCACTGCGCGAGGGCGGCGTTGAGACCGCGCGCCTCGAACTCGCGCCGGCACCACGAGCGCGCGAAGAAGCCGCGCTCGTCCTCGTGGCGCTCGGGCTCGACCACGAGCACACCGGGCAGCCGCGTTTCAACGAAGGTCATCGTCTCCCAGGATGCGCGGGGCGGGCACGGGTACGATGAAGGCGCCGCCCTTCTTGAGATAGGCCCTCTGCTGACCGACGATCTCGTCCGCGATATTCCACGGCAGGATGACGGTGTAGTCGGGCATCTCGCGCAGCAGCGCCTCGGGCTCGCGCACGGGCAGGCGCGCGCCGGGCGTGAGCAGGCCTTGCTTGTGCGGGCTGCGGTCCACCGTGAAATCGATGAGGTCGCGACCGATGGCGCACGCGTTCAACAGCGTGTTGCCCTTCGCGGGCGCTCCGTAGGCGGCGATGCGGTGGCCGGCCGCCCGCAGGCCGCGCAGGAGCGCCGGAATCTCGTGCCGCAGCCGTGCCACGTCGTGCCCGAATCGCTCGTACGGCTCCGGCCCCGTCAGCCCCGCCGTCTGCTCGGCGAACAGCAGCGCCGCCACCGCGCGGTCCGTCGCGCGCCCGGTGCGGTGCCGTAGGAAGACGCGCAACGAGCCGCCGTGGATCGCCTGGCGCTCGACGTCGAAGACCTCGAGGCGGGCGCGCGTGGCGAGCGCCACCAGCGCCGAGAGCGAATAGTAGAAGACGTGCTCGTGATAGATGGTGTCGAAGGCGGTGCGCTCGAGCAGGTCGGCCACGTAGGGGAACTCGAAGACGGCGGCGCCGCCCTCCGCCAGGCAGGCGGCGACGGCGGCGAGGAAATCGTTCACGTCCGGTACGTGGGCGAGCACGTTGTTCCCGATGATGAGGTCGGCGGCCCCCACCGAGGCGCGGATCTCCTGCACGGCCGGGGAGCCGAAGAAGCGGTTCAGGGTGGGGATGCCGCGCGCGACGGCGGCGGCGGCGATGTTGCGCGCGGGCTCCACCCCGAGCACGGGGATTCCGCGTGCCTGGAAGTACTGGAGCAGGTAGCCGTCGTTGCTCGCGATCTCCACCACGCGGCGATCGGGGCCGAGGCCGAAGCGCTCGCTGAGCGTCTCGGCAAGCGCGCGCGCGTGGGCAAGGAAGAGGTCGGAGTACGACGAGAAATAGACGTACTCGCTGAAGAGGGCGTCGGGCTCCACGGTGTCGGTGAGCTGGACCAGGTGACAGGTCGGACAGCGGGCCACCGCGAGCGGAAACGTCGGATCCGGCAGGTGGGCGCGTTCCGGGCGCACGAACGCGTTCGCCAGCGGCGTCGAGCCCAGGTCGACGAACGGTGGCGCGAGGGCGCCCGTGCAACCGAGGCACGTGGTGTTTCGCGTCACCGGACAGACGTCCATCGTGTTTCGTAGGCGCGGATCTGGTCGACGGTCACGTCGTACATCGATGGCCCGGGGCGGCGGCGGGCGGCGCGGTACCAGTCGACGGTCAGGCTGGCGGCCTCGGCGAGGGTGAGCCTCGGGCGCCAGCGGAGGTGCGCGGCGGCTTTGCTGCAGTCGAGGCGGAGGATCCCGGCCTCGTGGGGTGCCGCGGCGGTGGCGTCGGCGGGAGCGCGCCGCCAGGCGCCGGAGCCGTGGGCGCGGAGCACGAGATCGACGAGGGTGGCCACGCTCACCGTGTCGGCGTCGAGGGGGCCGAAGTTCCACGCCCCCGCGTAGCGGCGGGCGTCGGCGTGCAGGCCCTGCGCGAGCATGAGGTAGCCCGCGAGCGGCTCGAGGGCGTGCTGCCACGGCCGCACCGCGTCGGGATTGCGCACGCTCACGGCCTCGCCGCGCTCGAGAGCGCGCATGGCATCGGGCACGAGCCGGTCCGCCGACCAGTCGCCGCCGCCGATCACGTTGCCGGCGCGCGCGGTGGCCACACCCGCGGCGCCGGTGACGTCGAAGAAGGAGCGCCGGTAGGTGGCCGTCACCAGCTCCGCCGCCGCCTTGCTGGCGCTGTAGGGGTCGTGCCCGCCGAGCGGCTCCTCCTCGTGATACCCGCGCTCGCGCTCCTGGTTCTGGTAGCACTTGTCGCTCGTCACCACCACCACCGCGCGCACCGACGGCGTGTGGCGCGCCGCTTCGAGCAGATGCGCGGTGCCCAGCACGTTGACGGCGAAGGTCTCCACGGGAAGACGGTACGAGGCGCGGACGAGCGGCCGCGCGGCGAGGTGGAAGACGACGTCGGGCGCGTGCCCGGCAAGGGCGGCGCGCAGGTCGTGCTCCTGGCGCACGTCGCCGATGGACGACGTCATGCGCTCGGCGAGCGCGCATTGCGCGAAGTACGACGGCTCCGTCTCCGGCTTCAGCGCGTAGCCGGAGACGTGCGCTCCCATGTCGAGCAGCCAGGTAGCGAGCCAGCCGCCCTTGAAGCCCGTGTGGCCCGTGAGGAAGACGGAGCGGCCCCGCCAGAAATCACGGTCGACCATGCGTCAGCGCCACACGGCCCACGAGGCCCTGTCTCGCGCCCAGAGGTCGTTGAGGAACTCCATCTCGCGGTACGTGTCCATGCACTGCCAGAAGCCGTGGTGCTCGTAGACGGCGAGCTGCTTCATGGCGGTGAGCTTTTCGAGCACCGATTGCTCGAGGCTCTCCTCGTCGCCCGTGAGGAGATCGAGCACCTCGGGCTGGAAGACGAAGAAGCCGCCGTTGATCCAGCCCGCGTGCACCTGCGGCTTCTCGGCAAAGGCCTGCACCACGCCGCGGTCGATGACGACCTCGCCGAAGCGGGACGAGGGGCGGACGGCCGTGATGGTGCCGAGCCTGCCGTGGGCCTGGTGGAAGGTCAGCAGCCGCTTGACGTCGATGTCGGCCACGCCGTCGCCGTAGGTCACCATGAAGCGCTCGCGGCCGAGGTACGGCGCCACCCGCCGCAGGCGGCCGCCCGTCAGCGTCTTCTCTCCCGTCTCCGCCAGGGTCACGCGCCAGCCCGCCTCCGCGTGGTTGCTGAGCACGTCCACGTCGCGCGTGCCGAGGGTGACGGTCACGTCGCGGTGCCGGTTCTCGTAGTTCAGGAAGTAATCGCGGATGACGTCGCCCTTGTAGCCGAGGCACACGACGAAGTCCGTGAACCCGTAATGGGCGTAGCTCTTCATGATGTGCCAGAGGATGGGCCGCCCTCCGACGTCGACCATGGGCTTGGGGCGGAACTCGGTCTCTTCACGCAGCCGCGTGCCCAAGCCCCCCGCGAGAAGGACGACTTTCATGGGTTCCCGTCGATTATAGTGAACAGGCGACCGCGGGCACGATGAAGATTCTCTGGGTCAGCCCCTTCTTGCCGCATCCGGGCGCCGGTCATGCGGGCGGCCGCGCCCTCTATCAGTGGGTGGCGGGCAGCGCGCGCGCCCACGACGTCACGCTCGCGTGCCGCCTCGATCCCCGTGAGGAGGCCGACGCCGACAGCCTGCGTCCCCTCGTCCGTCAGCTTCACCTCCAGACCTTCTCACGGCCCCCCGCGGGCGCCCTGCAGGCGGCGAGCATCGCCGCCTCCTACGTGCGCCTCGGCCGTCTCGCCAGCCGCCTGCTGCGCGAGGAGCGCTTCGATCTCGTCCACGTCGATTACCTGGAGACGGCGATCGCGCTCGGGCGGCGGCGCGGGGTCCCCCGCCTCGCGGTCGCCATCGACGAGCTCGGCAAGCCTGCGCGCCGTCGGTTCGAGCTCGCCTCGGGAGCGGCGCGGGC
>CAYQQT010000333.1:0-4851 GCA_964419375.1 uncultured bacterium | reverse complement strand
CCGCACGTCGGCGTGTCGATGGAGCCCAGCCGCCCCGGGTCCGAATCGGCCACCACCCACGTGGTCGCCGGAACCCCGAAGCAGCCCGGCCGGCCCACGCCGAACGCGGCCCTACACCTCGATGAGCGCCAGCCCCGAGTCGGGATCGTGGCGGCGATGCAGGTGGCGCGGCGACTCCACGAGGATCACCTCGAGCGTCGGCCACACGCGGGCGTCGAGCAGGTGGCCACCGCGCGCGCCGCCGTCGCGTCCGCCGATGACGACGTGCGCGTGCACCTGGGGGCCGTCCTTGGCGAGCGCGATGTCGCCGATGAGTGAGAGCACCTCCACCTGCTCGCGCACGGGAATCTTCAGGTACTCCTTCGACGCGCGGTCGAAGTAGCCGAGGGTGACGGCGCTGAAGGCCCCGATGGCGGTGAAATGCGCGGCGGCGACGCTCTCCGCCTTCGCGAAGGCGGTGAGCTCGGCCATCACCTCGTCCCCCTTGTCGAGCACGAGGGCGAAGGTCTTCTGACCCGTGGCATCGAGCAGCTTCGATCGCATGAGCGCACCTCCTCCAGCGAGCGTACAGGCCATGTCCATTGACGCCGCGCGTACGCTTGGAGGCAGGAGGACGCCACGATGAAACAGCTGCGATGCGGCGACATCATGCCCGGCTGCCAGACCGTCATCGAGGGTAAGGACGAAGCGGAGGTCATACGCAAGGGCGCCGAGCACGCCAAGAGCGCGCACGGCATGTCACAGATCCCGCCCGACGTCGGCAAGAAGGTCCAGGCCGCGATCAAGGACAAGAAGTAGCGCTCACGCGCTCTCGCGGTGGTGGAGGTAGTCGTTGGCGGCAAAGCCCGCCTTGACGCCCTCCGCCGCCGCGACGATCGCGAGCTGCACGTCCTGCGAGGCATCGCGTCAGCCCTGCCAGCGCGTCAGCCCCGGAGGATGTCCGCCGCCTTCTCGGCGATCATCACGGTGGGCGCGTTGGTGTTGCCGCGCGTGATGGTGGGCATGATGGACGCGTCCACCACGCGCAGCCGCTGCACGCCGTGCACTCGCAGGAAGGGGTCCACCACCGCCGTGGCGTCGTGGCCCATCCGGCACGTGCCTACCGGATGATAAAGCGTCTGCGATCGGTCGCGCACGTAGGCGGCGAGCGCAGCCTCCCCCTGCACCGCGGGGCCCGGCAGCGTTTCCGGCCCGCGAAATGGCGCGAGCGCGCGCGTGGCCGCGAGCCGGCGGCACAGCGCCAGCCCTTCCACCAGCATGGCGACGTCCTCGGCCTCGGAGAGATAGCGGGGATCGATGGCGGGTGCCGCGAACGGATCGGCCGAGCGCAGCGTGATGCGGCCGCGGCTGCGCGGGGTCAGCAGCGTGGGACCGATGGTGAAGCCGTGTCCCTCGGGCCGCGTGAGCCCGTGATCGACGAAGAAGACGGGCGCGAAGTGCAATTGCAGATCGGGCGCCGGCGCGCTGGAGCGGATGGTGACGAAGGCGCCCGCTTCGGCGACGTTGGAGGTGAGCGGGCCACCGCGGCCGAGGAGATAGCGGAGGAGGCTTGCGACGGACTCCGCGTTCGTGAGCGAGACCGGCTGTGTGCACGCGTGCGCGAGGCCGGCGGCGAGATGATCTTGAAGGTTTCGTCCCACCCCCGGCAGGTCGACGGCCACGCGCACCCCGTGCGCGGCCAGCTCGTCCGCGGGGCCGATGCCGGAGAGCAGCAGGAGCTGCGGGGAGCCCACGGCGCCGCCGCACAGGATCGTCTCCCGCTCCGCCACCACGCGTGCGCGCTGTCCGCGCTCCGCGTACTCCACGCCCACCGCGCGCGTGCCGTCGAGCAGCACGCGCGTGACGTGTACGCCCGTCTTGAGCGTGAGGTTGGGACGGGCGAGGGCCGGCCGCAGGTAGCCGTCGGCCACGCTGTGGCGGGCGCCGCGCCGCTGCGTGACCTGGTAGAAGCCGAAGCCGGTCGGATCGCCCTCGTTGAAGTCCGTCCGGCGAGGAAAGCCGAGCTCGACTCCCGCCTCCACGAAGGCGCGCGAGACCGGGTTCACGCAGCGCAGCGCGGACACGCTCATCCGCTCGCGGGCGCGCCGGGCGTACGGCTCGAGCTGCGCCGCCGACCATCCCGCGTTGCCGTCCTTCGCCCACGCGTCATAGTCGGCGGCGTGACCGCGCATGTAGATCATCGCGTTCATCGAGCTGCAGCCGCCCACCATCTTGCCGCGCGGCCAGTACAGGGCGCGCCCCGCGCACCCGGGCTGGGCCTGCGTCTCGTACGCCCAGTCGCACTCGGTCCTGAACAGGTTCTTGAAGGCGGCGGGGATGCGCACCTCGCGGCGGCGGTCGGGCCCGCCCGCCTCCAGCAGCAGCACCCGGAGGGCAGGATCGTCCGTAAGCCTGGAGGCGAGCACGCAGCCGGCGGAGCCGGCGCCCACGATCACGTAGTCGTATGCCATGAGGGCCTCCTTGACCATGCGGGACTGGCCAGATTCTAGCGCGCAGGCCCGTCGCGAGGGACACTGTATGCACATCATGCGGTCGATCATGCTCGCGCTCGGCGTCGCCCTCGTCGTGCTCACGGCCCCGCTTTCCGCCCCCGGCGGCTCGGCCGTCATCCCGCGCTTCGTCATCAACCCCGGCACCGGCGCGGGCGACCTCACCGCCCGCACGACGGAGACGCAGGTGATCAAGCGCTTCGGCCGGCGCAACGTGCTGAGGACCAGCGTGCCCATCGGCCAGGGCGAAAAGGAGCCGGGTACGGTCGTGTTTCCGCGCGACCCGCGGCAGACCGTCGTGATCTTGTGGAAAAGCCAGAGCCTGCGCGTGTCGCCGAAACACGCGCGCATACGGGGCGACGAGAGCGCCTGGATCGTGGCTCCGGGTGTCCGCCTCGGCCTGAGTCTTCAAGATCTGGAGGCCCTGAACGGTGGGCCCTTCACGCTGACCGGCTTCGGCGACGCCTACGAGGGCACCGTGTTGTCGTGGGATCGCGGCGCCCTCGATCTCGCGCTCGGAGCCAGCAGCCGGGTCGCCGTGCGCCTGGCGCCGTCGCCGACCGAGCGGCCGGCGGCGGCGGTGTTCGCGGGCAGCCGCGACTTCCGCTCCGACGTCATGCGCGACCTCAACCCCCGCGTGTACGAGATCGCCATCGATTTCGACTGAGCGGTACAATGCGGCTCGCATGACGCAGTTCCTGCCCTTCGTCCGCCGCTGGTTCGAGGAGACGTTCGCCGAAGCGACGCGCCCGCAATCCGAGGGCTGGGAGGCCATCGCCTCCGGCCACGACACGCTCATCGTGGCGCCCACGGGCTCCGGCAAGACGCTGGCGTCCTTTTTGTGGGCGCTCGATCACCTGCACCGCGAGGCGCTCGAGGGCCGCCTGCACGACAGGGTCTACGTCGTGTACGTCTCCCCCCTGCGCGCGCTGAACAACGACATCGAGAAGAACCTGCGCGCGCCCCTCGCCGGCATCCGCGCCGCCGCGGAACAGGACGGCCTCACGCTGCCGGAGGTGCGCGTGGGCGTGCGCACGGGCGACACGCTGGCGGCGGCGCGGCAGGCGATGACGCGGCGGCCGCCGCACATCCTCATCACGACGCCGGAGTCGCTGTACATCCTGCTCACCTCCCGTGGCTTCCGCCCCGCCCTCGGCGGAGTGCGCTTCGTGATCGTGGACGAGGTGCACGCGGTGATGGGCTCCAAGCGCGGGGCTCACCTCGCGCTGTCGCTGGAGCGGCTGCAGGCGCTGGTGCAGGAAGGCGACGGCGCCGCGCGCCCGCAGCGGATCGGGTGCTCAGCCACCATCAGCCCCATCGACGAGGCGCTCGCCTTCCTCACGGGCGCCACCGCGCGCGATCCCGTGGTGGTCGACGCCGGCTTCACGCGCGACCTCGACCTCCAGGTCGTCGCCGCCGTAGACGACTTCCTCACCGCCAGCAGCGAGACGGTGTGGGAGGCGACGCTGCAGCACGTGGCGGAGCTGGTGCAGGCGCACCGCACCACGCTCGTCTTCGCGCAGAGTCGCCGCGCAGCAGAGCGTCTCGCCCGCGACCTCAATGACCGCCTGCCCGAGGGGCGCGTGGCCGCCCACCACGGCTCGCTCTCCCGGCGCGCCCGGCTGGAGGCCGAGAACCGGCTGAAGGACGGCGAGCTGAAGGCCCTCGTGGCCACCTCGTCGCTCGAGCTCGGCATCGACGTGGGCGCCATCGACCTCGTGGTACAGATTCAGTCGCCGCGCAACGTCGCCGCCGCCCTCCAGCGCGTCGGTCGCGCCGGGCACCGGCTGTCGAGCGTCTCGAAAGGCCGCATCATCGTGACCAAGGGCGACGAGCTGGTGGAGGCGGCCGCCGTCGTACGCTCCATTCGCGGGCGCCGGCTCGACCGCATCGAGTGCGTGCAGAACCCTCTCGACGTGCTCGCCCAGCAGGTCGTCGCCTGCGTGGCGGCGGAGTCGCTCGACGCCGGCACGCTCTTCACGCGCCTCACGAACGCCGCCCCCTACCGCACGCTGGCCCGCGAGACGTTCAACGAGGTGATCCGGTGCGTGGCGGAGCCGCTGCCGATGGAAGTGCGCGGCGCCGCCCCGCGCATCCTCTGGGACCGCGTCAACGACCGCCTCCACGCGCGGCGCGGCACGCGCTTGCTCGCCCTCACGTCGGGCGGCACCATTCCCGACGCCGGCCTCTTCGACGTCTTCGTGGCGGAGACGGATCTGAAGGTGGGCACGCTCGACGAGGAGTTCGTCACCGAGTCGCTGCCGGGGGACGTCTTCCTGCTCGGCTCCAACGCCTGGCGCATCACCAAGGTGCGCGCCGACCGCGTGCTCGTGGACGACGCGCGCGGGATGTCGCCCACCAT
>CAYQQT010000332.1:0-4870 GCA_964419375.1 uncultured bacterium | reverse complement strand
GGCAGGATGTAGTCGGGATCGATCTCCTTGAACGCCGCCACCGTGCGCGCCACCACGGCTTCAGAACGTCCCGTCGATGCATGATCAGTTCGATCCGACGAACGAGCGCGCCCGGGCGACCTCGGGACGCTCGGTGTCCGCCGACTTCGTCAGCGCGAGCAGGCGTTCGTAGTAGCTCTTGGCCTTCACGCGATCGCCCGCCGCTTCCGCGGCGCGGCCGGCGCCGGCGAGCCCGCGGAGCCGGTTGGGCTCCGTGCGATGCGAGGCTTCGAATTCCGTGAGCGCCTTCGCGGGCTGTCCCACCTCGAGCAGCAGCTCGCCGAGCATCTCCCGGGCGGACTGAATCGCCCCCGGCGTCGCGGGGTGCTTCTCGGTGGCGTCCTCACGATCGGCCGCCTGCCGCATGAGCGCGAGCGCCTCGTCGTCGCGGCCCTCGGCGCGGGCGAGCCAGGCGGCCACTCCGAGGCGCTGGATGTCGGCCTGCTCCGCCCAGTACGCGTTCTTCGACGCGGTGAGGGCATCGCGCAACGCCTCGATGCGGGCGAGCTCGCGCCGGGCGCCGGCGGGATTGCCGCCGCGGGCGGCGCCGAGGCCGCGCGCGAAGGCCACGATGGACTCCGCCTGCGGGAACTTCTGCCACGACAGGCTCTGTGGATGCAGGGGCAGCTCTGCGGCTTCCGCCCACTGGCGACGCTCGATGGCGTAGCGGGCGGGTACGGCGGCGAAGGCATAGGCGGCGACGAACTGGTCGGAATCGATCTTGTTCAGCCCACGGATCTCGTCGACGAGCGCCTTCGCCTCCGTGTCACGGGCGAGCTGCAGGGTGGCGTAGGCGATGTAGTCCATGGCGTGCAGCGCGTTGTAGGAGCCGGCGTCGAGGTTCGCCTCGCGCAGCTCGGTCTTGGCCGCCTCCGCGGAGCGGCGATTGGTGTCGATGGATTCCTGCCAGTAGCCGAGCCGCGTGAAGATGTGCGACGGCATGTGCAGCGCATGCGGTGCTGCGGGCGCGATGCCGGCGTACCGGCGCGCGGCGGTGAGTCCTTTGCTGGCGATGGGCGGGAAATCGTAGCTGTGGATGAGGTAGTGCGCGACTCCGGGATGCTCCGGCTGCTCCGCGAACACCTTCTCGAGGATCCCGGCCGCCTTGAGCTGGTTGGTGTATGTCTTGTCGGTTGGATTCAGCGTGACGTTCAGCGCGAGCGCGTAGAAGATCGCCACCTCGCGATCGGTGGGATAGCGCTGCGCGTTCGCCTCCATCGCCTTCTCGTAGGCGAGGGCGCGCGTGCGGTGATCGACCTTGTCGGCGTCCTTGTAGAAGGCCTCGATGGCTGCGATGTAATCCAGCTCGCGCTGACTCTTCGCCCCCGCCGCCTTGGCGCGGGCCACGGCCGCCGAGCCTTCCTGCAGCCCTCGCGCGGCGGGCGGCCCCGCGAGCGGATTGCCGAGGTACGCGACCGCGGTGCCCCAATGGGCGATGCCGCACGCCGGGTCCGCGAGCGCGGCGGCCTGGAAGGCCTTGATCGCCTCGCCGAACCAGAACGAGTGAAGGCGGGCGACGGCGCGCTCGAAGTGCGGTTGGGCCGCGGGCGCGCACGACGTCGGGAAGTCGACCTTGCCGAGGCGCTCGGTGGACTGCGCACCGGCGTCCCCGCCGTCGAGCCACACGAGGGTGCAAACGGCGAGGGCAAGGCCGAGAAGGGTAACGTCCGTTTCGCTGGCGACATGGCTGCCTCCGTGCTCGGGTGAGGTCGGGCGCCGACATTCTGCGCCCAACGCGCTGGCTCGGCAATGCGTCCTTGCTCTTCGGGGGACAATCGTCGATGGTCGTCGCCATGGATCTGGCTACCGTCACCTACACGTCCGCCGGTGGCATCGCCCGCGTCGCGCTCAACCGCCCCGCCCAGCTCAACGCCATCAGGGCCTCGCGCTCGCGGGCGGTCTCGAGCTGCTGCTCGTCGCCGATCTCGTCGTCGCCGACGCGCGCGCGTGCATCGGTGATCAGCACGCCAACTTCGGGCTGGTGGCTGGCGGCGGAGGCAGCCAGCGCCTGCCGCGCCTCGTGGGCGCCCGGCGCGCCAAGGAGCTGATGATGCTGGGCGGGTGGCTGTCGGCCGCGGAGGCGCGCGAGTGGGGGCTCGTCAATCGCGTGGTGCCGGCGGGTACCGTGGCCGCCGCCGTCGAGGAGATCGCGGTGGCGCTGGCGGCGAAGAGTCGCTCCGCGAATGCGACGGTGAAGAAGCTCGTGAACGCCGCCGCCGCCGACCTCGCGACGGGGCTCGAAAGGGAGATCAGCCTCGTCGCGACGCACATGCGCTCGAAGGACGCCGCGGGGGGACTCGCGGCCTTTGCCGCCAAGCGCACACCAACCTTCACGGACTGATGGACTTCGCCTTCACGCCCGAGCAGGACGAGCTGATCCGCACGCTGCGCGCCTTCGCGCGCAAGGAGCTCCAGCCGCGCTCCGCCCACTGGGACCGCACCGGTGAGTTTCCGGCCGGCGTGTGGCGGCAGATGGGGGAGCTCGGGCTGCTGGGGCTGCGCACGCCGGCCGCGTACGGCGGGCAGGACGCCGACTTCATGACGTTCGGCATCGCCATGGAGGCGATCGCGCGCGGCGACTTCTCGTGCACGTACGGCGTGCAGCTCGCCACGCTGGCGGGCGAGATGCTCGGCCGCAACGGCAGCGACGAGATCAGGAAGCGGTGGCTTGCGACCACGGCGAGCGGGGACACGGTGATCGCGCTCGCGCTGACGGAGCCCGGCGCCGGCTCGGACGCCGCCGGCCTCGAGTGCCGCGCCGAGCGTAACCGCGACGACTACGTCATCACGGGCGAGAAGTCGGGGATCAGCCTCGGCATGGCGGCGCACGCGGCCGTCTTGTTCGCGCGCACGGGCACCCAGGCGCGGGCGCGCGGTGTCTCCGCCTTCCTCGTGCCCCTCGATCTGCCCGGCGTGTCGCGCAGCGCGCTGCGCGACATGGGCTCGCACGCGATCGCCCGCGCGGTGCTCTCGCTCGATCACGTGCGCGTGCCCGCCTCGCACCGGATCGGCGCGGAGGGCTCGGGCTTCTACCAGGTGATGCAGGGCTTCGACTTCAACCGCATCGGCATCTCGCTCGCCTGCCTGGGGGCGGCGCAGGTCTCGCTCGAGGAGACGATGGCGTACGTGAAGGAGCGCAAGGCCTTCGGGCGTCCGCTGGCCGGTTTTCAGGGTGTGTCGTTCGCGATCGCGGAGGCGGCCACGCACCTCGAGGCGTGCCGCTGGCTGTGCTACCGCGCGCTCTGGCTGGCGGATCGGGGCCAGCCCTGCACGAAGGAAGCGGCCATGGTCAAGCTGTGGGCGCCACGCCTGGCCGTCGACACCATCCACCAGTGCCTGCTCCTGCACGGCCACTACGGCTACACGGACGAGCTGCCCTTCGAGCAGCGCATGCGCGACGTCATCGGCCTCGAGATCGGCGACGGCACCGCGGAGATCATGAAGATGGTCATCGCGCGCGAGCTCATGGGCCGGGAGATGTAGCGCCACGGCGGCCTTCTCGGTGTGGCTCGTGCGGCACGGCGAGACCGCGTGGAGCAAGAGCGGCCAGCACACGGGGCGGACGGACATTGCCATGACCGCGGACGGGGAGCGCCAGGCCGCCACCCTCGCGGCGCGCCTGGCGGGCCGGCAGTTCGCGCTCGTCCTCTCCAGCCCGCTCGCGCGGGCCCGCGAGACCGCCCGCATCGCCGGCTACGGCGGGGTGGCGGTGCCCGCCGACGACCTGCGCGAGTGGGACTACGGCGAGTACGAGGGCCGGACCACCGCGGAGATCCGTCGCCAGCGGCCGGGGTGGTCGGTGTGGACGGGCGGCGTGCCGGGCGGAGAGACGATCGACGAGGTGAGCGCGCGGGTCCGGCGCGTGATCGAGCGCGCCCGCGGTGCGGGCGGCGACGTCGCCCTCTTCGGCCATGCCCACGCGCTGCGAATCCTCGCCGCGTGCTGGCTCGGCCTGGCGCCGGCGGAGGGAAGCTACTTCAAGCTCGACCCCGCCTCCATCAGCGTGCTCGGCTACGAGCGCGAGACACCCGTGATCGTCCGATGGAACGAGACGTGACAGCAGGCCGCGTTACTAGTTGGATGGGGGGCCTCGAAGGGCCCCCCAAGCCCCTAGCGCTCGGCAGCACCCCGGCACAGCCGGGGCGCTCCTCGATATTCCGACAGGCTCCTACGCCCGCGGAGCGGTCACCGGCGGCGAACGCCGTGACCCGCTGGCACTAAGTTCGTCCGTTCGCTGACGGTTCGGCGCCGCCGGTGCCGCGAAACGCCCGTGACGCAAAGTTTTAGCTGTGGCATGCCGCGTGCTGTAATGGTTTCGGACGCGGCTGCGTTCAAAGGGGGACCTATGCGGGCACTACTGGTGGCGGCGCTGATTCCGATCCTCACATCGTGTGCGACGGTGACGCCGCCGCCACCGCGCAGTGACCAGCCCACGGCGGACGTGGGCGGGCAGTGGATCGGTCGGTGGATCGGCACGGGGCTTTTCGAGTCTCCGCGCAACGAGGACCTCAAGCTCGATCTCGTCCAGCAGGGCGATCTCGGCCACGGCCGCCTCGTCTTCGATGGCGCCATCGCCGCGGAGTCCATCGCGTGGCCCGTGCGGCAGCAGGGTCTCAGCGGCATTCGCGTGAACGCCACCATCTCGGGTCCGTACGTGCAGCTCACGCACGAGGTGGACCGTCGGCTGTTCACGGCGGATATGACCGTCGTCGGCGATCAGATGATCGGCGACGTTCAGGGCACCCCGCCGAACGTCCGCCTGCTCCTGACCCGCGTGCGCGCCGTCACCCCGAAGGCCGCGGAGGTCACGCCGCCGCCCCCGCCGCCGCCC
>CAYQQT010000331.1:0-4890 GCA_964419375.1 uncultured bacterium | reverse complement strand
GTCGCGGCTGCCGCCTGCGCTGCCGGGGGCGCCTTGCTCCCGGTTCTGACCCGCCGCGGGCGCGCGGTCCGCCGCCTGCGCGACGGCGGGGGCGACGACGAGCATCGCGAGGACGATCCAGATCCTGATCATTCGAGTGGCCCTCCACGCTACGGTGGAGCAACCGCGGTGCCAGCCACCCTCGTTGACGGCGTGTTAGCATGCGCGCACCGAGGAGGAGTACCCCTATGAGACGCTGGACCGCGCTCGCGCTCGCCCTGCTCACCGCCATCGGCCTCGTGGCCGTTTCGCAGCCCGTCATCAGCCAGCCCAAGGACGTCGTGATCGGGGTGATGTACCCGCTCTCCGGCAACGCCGCCCAGGTCGGAATGGACGCCGTCAACGCGGTCAAGCTCGCCGCGGACATCGTCAACGCCAACCACGACATCAACGTGCCTCTCGGCAAGGGCGAAGGCCTGCCCAACCTGGGCGGGGCCAAGATCCGGCTCATCATCGTCGACCACCAGGGCAAGCCCGACATCGGGCAGTCGGAGGCGGAGCGGCTCATCACCCAGGAAAAGGTGCACGCGCTCTTCGGCGCCTACTTCTCCGGCGTCACCGGCACCGCCGCACAGGTGGCCGAGCGCAACGGCATCCCCTTCGTGAACGCGGAATCGTCGTCGCCGGCGCTCACCGAGCGCGGCTTCCAGTGGTTCTTCCGCACCTCGCCCCACGACGGGCATTTCAGCGTGGCGATGTTCGACTTCATGAAGGACCTCGAGAAGCGGCGCAATGTGAAGTTCAAGACGGTGGGGATCATGCACGAGGCCACGCAGTTCGGCTCCGACTCCGCCAAGGTGCAGGAGGAGCTGGCCAAGAAGCACGGCTACGAGGTCGCGGTGAGGATCACCTACCGCGACAAGGCCACCAACCTTGACGCCGAGGTGGGCCGGCTCAAGGCCGCCAACCCCGACGTGCTGCTGCCCTCGTCCTACACCAACGACGCCATCCTCTTCGTGCGCACGGCCAAGAACCTCGACTACAACCCGAAGATGATCCTCGCGCAGAACGCGGGTTGGACGGATCCCACCTTCGTGCGCGAGATGGGCAAGGACGTGGAAGGCCACATCACGCGCGCCCCCTTCGCGCTCGACCTCGCCGCCAAGAAGCCGCTCATCTCGCAGGTCAACGAGCTCTTCAAGAAGCAGGGCGGGCGCGAGATGTCCGACGTGCCCGCGCGCGCCTTCACGGGCTTCCTCACCCTCGCCGACGCCATCAACCGCGCGAAGTCGACAAACCCGGAAGACATCCGCAAGGCGCTGGTGGCCACGAACATCCCCGCCGAGCAGCTCATCATGCCGTGGACGGGCGTGAAGTTCGACGACAAGGGCCAGAACACGGGCGTGCGCGCCATTCTGCAGCAGGTGCAGAACGGCCAGTACGCGACCATCTATCCCTTCGAGCTCGCGGCCAAGGACGTCGTGTACCCGCTGCCGGCATGGAAGGACCGCAAGTAGCCTGACTGCCGAAGTCCTGCTCCAGGGCGTCGTAGGCGGACTCCTCATGGGGTTCGTCTACGCGCTCATCGCCGCGGGGCTGTCGCTGATCTTCGGTCTCATGGAGATCGTCAACTTCGCCCACGGCGAGTTCCTCATGCTCGCCATGTTCGGCTCCTTCTGGGCGTGGTCGCTGGCGGGCCTCGATCCCCTCCTCTCCCTGCCGCTCACGGTGGCGGGGCTCGCCGCGCTCGGCGTCGCCACCTATTACGGGCTCATCCGCTTCATCCTGGGCGCGCCCATGCTCGCGCAGATCTTCGCCACCTTCGGGCTCGGCGTCTTCCTGCGCTCGGCGGCGCAGGCGCTGTGGGGCGTCGATTTCCACCTCGTGAAGGATCCCCTCGTGCACGGCCGCGTGTCGGCGGGCGGGATCTTCATCGGCCTGCCCCAGCTCGTCGCCAGCATGGGCGCCCTCGCCGCCTTCGCCTTCCTCTACTGGTTTATCACGCGCACGGAGACGGGCATGGCCCTGCAGGCGACCGCGCAGGACCGGCAGGCGGCCTCGCTGATGGGCATCGACACCGAGCGCATGTTCGCCCTCGGCTGGGGCATCGGCGCCGGGTGCGTCGGTGTCGCGGGGGCGCTGCTCACGATGTTCTTCTACATCTTCCCCGAGGTGGGCGGCTCCTTCGCCCTCCTCGCGTACGTCGCCGTCGCCCTCGGCGGCTTCGGCAACGTGCCCGCCACGCTCGTGGGCGGCGTGGTGGTGGGCCTCGTGGAGGTGATCGGCGGGCTCGTCATCGCGCCCTCCTTCAAGTACGTCGTCGTCTTCGCGCTCTATCTGGCGGTCGTGCTGTGGCGGCCGCAGGGCCTCTTCGGCCGCTTCTGAGCATGGCGCGCGTGCGCCTCGCGGGGGGCCTGGTAGCGCTCCTCGCGCTGCTCGTCTTTCCCCTCGTCGTCACGCAGCCCTTTCCCCGTCACGTCTTCATCACCATCTTCCTGTACGCCACCCTCGCCCAGGCGTGGAACCTGCTCGCCGGCTACTGCGGCCAGATCTCCCTCGGCCACGCGGTCTTCTTCGGCACCGGCGCCTACACCTCCAGCATGCTGGTGAAGACCTTCGACCTCACGCCATGGGCGGGCATGGTGGCGGGCGCGCTGCTCGCGGTGGCGCTGTCGCAGGCCATCGGCTATCCGGTGTTCCGCCTGCACGGCCATTACTTCGCCATCGCCACCATCGCCGTGGGGGAGATCGTCCACATCACGGCGGTGAACTGGGACTGGATCGGCGCTGCGCGCGGTCTCTTCCTGCCCATCAAGCGGCCCGACTCCCTCGTCAATCTGCAGTTCCACCAGAACAAGCAGGCGTACTACTACATCGCGCTCGGTCTGCTGCTGATCGCTCTCGCCATCACGCGGCGCATCGAGCGCTCCCGCACCGGCTATTACTTCCGTGCTATTCGGGAAGATGCGGGTGCTGCGGCCAGCCTCGGCATCCCCATCGCGCGCTACAAGCAGCGCGCGATGGCGCTGTCGGCGGGCCTCACCGCCATGTGCGGCACCTTCTACGCGCAGTACGTGCTCTTCATCGATCCGGAGTCGGTGTTCGCGCTGTCGCTGTCGATCCTGATCTGCCTCGTGGCCGTGCTGGGCGGGGTGGGGACGATGTGGGGCCCGCTCATCGGCGCCGCCGTGCTCGTGCCGCTCAGCGAAGGCACGCGCATCTATCTGGGCGGCACCGGCAAGGCGATCGACCTCCTCATTTACGGCGCCCTCATCATGACCATCTCGGTGGTGCAACCCGCCGGCCTCGTGGGCCTCGCGCGCCGGTGGCGCCGGGCACCGGTGCCGCCGTGAGCCTCCTCTCGGTGGGCGGACTCAGCAAGCGCTTCGGCGGCGTCACCGCCAACCGCGACGTGTCCTTCGACGTCGCCCCCGGCGAGCTCGTCGGCATCATCGGCCCCAACGGCGCCGGCAAGTCCACGCTGTTCGATCTCATCACGGGATTCACGCCCCCCGACGCGGGGGAGGTGCGCTTCGACGGGCGCCCCATCACAGGCCTGCGCCCCGACCAGATCAGCCGTCTCGGTGTCGCGCGCACCTTCCAGAAGCTCCGCCCCTTCGGCGAGATGACCGTGCTCGACAACGTCATGGTGGGCGCTTTCCAGAAGACCGCCGACGTGGAGGCGGCGCGCGAGACGGCGCGGCGCACGCTCCACTCCGTTGGCCTCGGCGACCGTGCGGGCGCGTACGCGCGCGCCCTGTCCACCGGCCAGCGCAAGCGCCTGGAGCTGGCCCGCGCGCTCGCCACCGGCCCCCGCCTCCTCCTGCTCGACGAGGTCACGGGGGGCGTGGACCAGGCGACCATCCCGGGCCTCGTCCGCCTCGTGCGCGATCTGCACGCGGCCGGGCTCGCGCTCGTCGTCATCGAGCACAACATGCGCGTGATCATGGAGCTGTCGCAGCGGATCGTGGCGCTGCAGCTCGGCGAGGTCATCGCCAACGGCGCTCCCGCCGACATCGTGCGCGAACGCCGCGTGATCGACGCCTACCTGGGAGAGACCTGGCGTGCCTGACGGCTTCATGCTGGAGGCGCGCGCGCTCCAGGTCATGCTGGGGGATTACCAGGCGCTGTGGGACGCGCGCCTGACCGTGCGCGCGGGCGAGATCGTCGCCATTCTCGGCCCCAACGGCAGCGGCAAGTCCACGCTCATGAACACGATCTCCGGGCTCCTGCGCCCGCGCGCGGGCGAAGTTCTGCTCGAGGGCGCCAGCATCGCGGGGCTGCCGCCGCACCGCATCGTGCCGCTCGGCATCAGCCACGTGCTGGAGCGCCGGCGGCTCTTTCCGCACCTCACCGTACGGCAGAACGTCTGGCTCGGCGGCTACGCGGCGCGGGCGACGCGCGCCGAGCAGTTCCAGCGCGTGAGCGAGCTTTTTCCGATCATCGCCACCCGCGCCGGGCAGGCCGCGCACACGCTGTCGGGCGGCGAGCAGCAGATGGTGGCCATCGCGCGCGGCATGATGGCGCGCCCGCGCCTGCTCATGGTCGACGAGCCCTTTCTGGGGCTGGCGCCGCGCGTGGTGGAGGAGCTGACGGCCGCCATCCGCCGCATCAACGCGCAGGGCGTGACCATCCTGTTCATCGAGCAGAACGTCGAGCTCGCCCTCGGCATCGCCCAGCGCGGGTACATCCTGGAATCGGGCCGCACGGTCATCGACGGCCGCTCAGACGAGCTGCTGCATTCGCCGGAAGTCCGCCGCATCTTCCTGGGCGGCTAGCAGGGCGCTGCCCCCCTTCGGGGATCACGAGGCGCGAAAAAACGCCCATCTCCGTCGTTGGCTCGTCGCTCGCTCCCTGCGACGTAGGCGGCCTACGTCTCACGTCGCGAGCTCCTCGCCGCCTAGGATCTGG
>CAYQQT010000330.1:2716-4901 GCA_964419375.1 uncultured bacterium | reverse complement strand
TCCACTTCCAGAACTGTGAGACGGCCGGGTACGTGTGGATGACCGTGTTCTGCAGCTCGCCGTCCTTGCGCTCCACTTTGCGGATGTAGATGTTCTGGACGGGGTTGCCGTACGCGTCGAGCTTGATGGGCCCGCGCAAGGCGTCCGGCAGCTCCACCTTCTTGAGGGCGGCCAGGAACGCCTCCCGGTCCTCGACCTTGCCCCCCACGGCCTTGACCGCGGCGTCGAGCCAGCGCCCCGTGGTGTAGCACGTCTCCGAGTAGTACGAGGGGACCTTGCCGTACTTCGCCTTGTACTTCTGCACCCACGCCTTCATGGCCGGGGTGTCGAGCGCGGCACTGTACATCAGCGGGCTGATGCCGCCCAGCGCCTCGTCGCCCATGCGGCCCAGCGCCGACTCGTCGAAGGTGACGGCGCCGCCGATGAGCGGCAGCCGCCCCTTGAGGCCGGCGTCCTCGTACTGCCTGGGGAAGCGGAGCTGCGCCGCGGCCACGGCGAGGGCGAAGACGGCGTCCGTGTCACGCCGGATCTGCGAGAGATAAGGGGCCCAGTCGGCCACGTTCAAGGGCACCCACAGCTTCTGGACGACCTGCCCTCCCTGCTCCTCGAAGGTGCGCTGGAACCCGCCGACGACCTCCCAGCCGAAGGCATAGTCGGCCGCGATGGTCACGACGCGCCTGTACTTCGTGTTCTTGATGACCCACTCACCGAACGGGTGGGAGGGCTGGCTTCCCGTCCAGCCTGTGCGCACGACCCACTTCCCGCGCTGCCGCTGGGTGAGGTCGTCGGCGGCGGCCACCGGGAAGATCATGGGGATCTTGTATTCCTCGGCCTTGGGCGCCATGGCGAGCGCGATATGGGCGAACGCTTCTCCGCCGACGATGTCGACCTGATCGCTCTCGATGAACTTGCGCAGCTTGTTGAGAGCGACCTCGGGCCGTCCCTGGCTGTCCTCGACGATCAGCTCGACCTTGCGTCCGCCGAGCTGATTACCGGTCTCGTCGAAGTACATCCTGAGGCCGTCCACCATGTCCTTGCCGACCGCGGCGCCGCCACCGGTGAGCGGGGCCAGGAAGCCGATCTTGATGGGCTTCTGGGCCCACCCCGGAGTTCCCGCGCCCACCGCAAGGACCAGCGCGCCCAGCATCATTGCCAGTGCCCGTTTGCTCATCGGTCATTCCTCCTCGCCACGCTCGGGGATTCAGCAGCGTGCTTGACGAACTGTCGGTACCAATCGAGGATCTCGAAGCCTCGCATGAAGACGACGTCGGGCTGCTGTCGAAGGTACGCCAGCGTCTTGTCGAGGTATCCCGCCCGATGTGCGACCCCGCTTACGTAGGGATGCATGCTGATGGTCATGATTTTGGCGCGTTCACGCCCCTCCTCGTAGAGGGTGTCGAACTCCGCTCGGGCCCGATCGTGGAGACCCGACGAGCCCTGGTTCTGGATGAGGTGGATGGGAATGTCGTTCAGCTCCAGCGTGTACGGGATCGAGATGAGCGAGCCGCTCTTCACCTTCAGCGGGTAGGGCTCGTCGTCGTTGACCCAGTCGGCACAGTACTCCACGCCCTCCTCGGCCAGGATGTCGGGCGTCTCCCACGTCTCGTGCAGGCCGGGGCCCATCCAGCCCCGCGGCTGATGTCCGGTGAACTTGCGGATCGTCGCCAGCGTGTCGCGAATCACCTGCCGCTCGTCCTTCTCCGCATTGAGGATCCGCTGCACGTAGCCGTGGGCGAGGATCTCCCAGTCGCTCTTCACGCACTCCTCGACCAGGCGTGGATGCGTGTTACAGCACTCCGCGTTGAGGCTGAGCGTGCCCTTCACCTGGTGCCGGTCGAGGATGGCCTTGAGCCGCCAGAAGCCGACGCGCAGTCCATAGTCGTTCCAGCTGAAGTTCGGGATGTCCGGGATGACGCTCCCTCCGCCCGGCGGCGGCGCCACCGTGCGCGGCATGGGATTGCGGATGTCCCACTTCTCCACGTTGATGATGACCCAGACGGCGACTCGGGCGCCGCCGGGCAGGCGAAAGGGCGGGCGATCGATGATCGGCGAGTACGGAGCGCGCTCGAGTTCCATACGGGTCTCCTTATTAATGTCGGGGGGAGCGGGCGCCGCTCCTCCCCGACGCCCCCCACCGCTTTCGACTTGCGGTCCACCGCTTTCGACTTGCGGTCCACCGCTTTCG
>CAYQQT010000330.1:0-2616 GCA_964419375.1 uncultured bacterium | reverse complement strand
CGGTCCACCGCTTTCGGAATTGCAGTCCGCCACTTGCCGGGGTTTCAGATTGGGGGATGCTGGCGATGCCATTCGGTGGCGCGTTCGTAGGCGTGGCCGGTCCGGAGCACCGTGGTCTCCTCGAAGGGGCGTCCCACGATCTGCAGGCCGATGGGCAAGCCGTTCGACGCCATGCCGCACGGGACGGTGAGGGCCGGATAGCCCGTGAGGTTGTGGGGAATGGTCAGGCTCGGCATCAGGCTCATGACCCAGACCTGTCGGCCACGCACGGCAATCATGCTCTGGTCGATGCGTGGGGCCGGGATCGCGTTGGTGGGCGAGACGAGCACGTCGACGCCGGTCATGGCGTGCTGGACCTCGCGCTGGATGAGCGCGCGTATGCGCTGCGCGCGAACGTAGTCCTCACCCCGGAAAAGGGCGCCCATCTGGAACCGGGGGCGCACGTCGGCGCCGTAGTCGTCGGGACGGCTCCGGAGCCATGCGGCGTGAATCTGCGCCGCCTCCACGGAGATGATCGTCATCCCGGCGGGTGCGGCGGACTCGACGTGCGGGATCGACACCTCGACGATGGTGGCGCCGAGCGTGCCGAGGACGTCGATGGCGCGGCGCACGACGGTCTCGACCTCCTCCGTCGACCGCTCGAAAAAGTATTCTCTGGGCACCCCGACGCGGAGACCGCGCAGGTCGCCGTCGAGAGACGCCAGATAGTCGGGCGGGGCCGCCGGCGCCGACGAGGGGTCCTTCGCATCGTGACCGGCAATCGCCTGCAGCACGATCGCCGTATCTCTCACCGTCCGCGTCAGCGGGCCCGCGTGATCGAGCGACCAGCTCAGCGGGAACACACCGTGGCGGCTGACGAGGCCGTAGGTCGGCTTCAAGCCCACCACGCCGCACTGACAGGCCGGCGAGCGGATCGATCCCCCCGTGTCCGAGCCCATCGACATAAAGCAGAGACCCGCCGCCACCGCCGCCCCCGAGCCGCCGCTCGATCCCCCCGGGATGTGGTCGAGGTTCCACGGGTTGCGGCAGGGGCCGAAGTGCGGATTGTTGGTGGTCGAGCCCATCGCGAATTCGTGCATGTTGTTCTTGCCGACGACGATGGCTCCCGCCTGCTTGAGTCGCGCGGTGACGGTGGCGTCCTCGCGCGGGATCGCGTCGCGGCAGATGCGCGCGCCGTTCGTGGTGAGCACGTCCTTCGTCGCGTAGAGATCCTTGAGGCCGACGGGAACACCATGCAACGGCCCGCGGTAGGCGCCACGGGCGATCTCCTGCTCGGCCACGCGCGCGGCCGCGAGCGCGGCCTCGGCGGTGACGGTGATGAAGGCGCCGAGCTGCGGATCGATCTTCTCGATGCGCTGGAGCGTCGCCTCCACCAGCTCGACGGGCGACAGCGCCCGCCGCTTCAGGAGCGACGCCACGTCGGCGATCCCGAGGGTGACCAGCTCGGTCGCGTTCATGCGGGGGGCGTCGCCATGGGCAGCACGAACGCGGGTTCGACGTCTGCCAGGAGCTCGTCAGGGACGGCGGCGAGCAGGGCGAGGGTGGCGCTCAATCGCTCGGCGATCGGCCCCGCGTCGTCGTCGCGCACCTCCAGACCGGCGAGGCGGGCCAGGGCTCGAACATCATCGGCGACGAGAGCGCTCACTCCGGATCCTCCGCGTGTGACGGCGAGATCAGTTCCGGCCGGGTGACACGCCCAGATGATAGGGAGGTCCACGGTGAAGTCAAGCGCGGTCCCGCCCGGTTCGAACGAGACACTACTGGCGCCCTCGCTTGTCGCCACACGGGCCGGCGCCTATAATCCGCGCCGGGGGGTTCCAAGGAGGGCTCATGAAGCTCAGCGCGAACGGCATCAGCACGGAGTACCTTCTGGACGGTCCGCCGGGCGCGCCCGTCGTCACCTTCAGCCACTCCCTGGCCGCCAACCTGCACCTCTGGGACGCGCAGGCGGCCGCGCTCGCCGGCCGGTATCGTGTGCTCCGCTACGACATTCGCGGGCACGGCGGGTCGGACGTGCCTCCGCCTCCGTACACCCTCGAGCAGATGGCCGACGACCTTCATGGCCTGCTGCAAGCGCTCGGGATCAGTGAGACGCATTTCGTCGGCCTCTCGATGGGCGGATTGATCGGGATGACGATGGCGCTTCGGTTCCCGCGCGCCGTGCAGAGCCTCGTGCTCGCGGATACGACGGCCTGTTACGGGCCCGCGCGCACGCCGATGTGGGATGACCGCATCCGCGTGGCGGAGGCGCAGGGCATCGAGCCCCTGCTCGACCGCACCATGGACGCGTGGTTCACGGCGCCGTTCCGCGCGCAGCACCCCGAAGTCATCGATCGCATTCGCGCCATGCTCCGGCCCACCGACGTTCGAGGCTACGTGGGCGCCATCCGCGCCATCGGCTATGTCGATCTGCGCGAGGCGATCGGCGCCATCCGCTGTCCCACGCTGATCCTCGTCGGCGAGGAGGATCACGGCACCGACATCACGATGGCGACGACCATGCGCGAGCGTATTCCCGGCTCGGAGCTCGCCGTCCTCCCGAAGGCGGCGCACTGCTCGTGTGTGGAGGCGGCGGACGACTTCAACCGTGCCCTGCTTGGGTTTCTCCAGAAAGTC
>CAYQQT010000329.1:0-4906 GCA_964419375.1 uncultured bacterium | reverse complement strand
GGGCCTGCCCGGCGTGGCGGGCGTGGTGGTGGGGCGCGCGCTGTACACGGGCGCGCTGACGCTGCCCGACGCCATCGCGGCGGGGCGCTGAGCCGTGCTCGCCAAGCGCATCATCCCCTGCCTGGACGTCAAGGACGGGCGCGTGGTGAAGGGCGTGAAGTTCGTGAACCTTCGCGACGCCGGCGATCCCGTGGAAGCCGCCCTCGCCTACGACGCGCAGGGTGCCGACGAGCTCGTGTTCCTCGACATCACGGCCTCGCACGAAAACCGCGACACCATGCTCGACGTCGTGCGGCGCACGGCAGAGGGGATTTACATGCCGCTCACGGTGGGCGGCGGTATCCGCTCCGTGGACGACGTGCGCCGCCTGCTGCGCGCGGGGGCGGACAAGGTCTCGCTCAACACGGCGGCGCTGGCGCGGCCGGAGGTCATCCGCGAGGCGGCGGAGCGCTTCGGCAGCCAGTGCATCGTGGTCGCCATCGATGCCCGCCGCGAGGGTGACGGCCGCTGGTCCGTCTACACGCACGGCGGGCGCCGGGCCACGGGGCGCGATGCGGTGACGTGGGCGCGCGAGGCAACGGCGCTCGGCGCCGGCGAAATATTACTGACGAGCATGGACCGTGACGGAACCAAGGACGGCTACGATCTCGAGCTGACACGCGCGATCGGGCGCGCGGTGAGCGTGCCCGTGATCGCCTCCGGCGGCGCGGGCTCGCTCGAGCACTTCTACGAGGCGCTCGCCGAGGGCGGGGCGGACGCGGCGCTGGCCGCTTCGCTCTTCCACTTCGGCATCCACACCATCGCGGAAGCCAAGGCGTACCTGCGCGAGCGCGGTGTCGAGGTGCGCACGTGACGGCGACGCCTCAGCTGAAGTTCGACGAGCGCGGCCTCATCCCGGCCGTCGTGCAGGAGGCGAGCACGGGCGAGGTGCTCATGGTGGCGTGGATGAGCCGCGAGTCGCTGGACAAGACGCTCGCCACCGGCCTCACGCACTTCTGGTCGCGCTCGCGGCAGGCGCTGTGGCGCAAGGGCGAGACGTCGGGCCACACCCAGCACGTGCAGGGGATCTACCCGGACTGCGACGGCGACGTGCTGCTCGTGCAGGTGCACCAGGAGGGCGTGGCCTGCCACACGGGCGCGCGCACGTGCTTCTTCACGACCTTGAAAGGGCCGGGCGCGGCCGCGAACATGCTGGAGCGGCTGGAGCGCATCGTGGCCGCCCGCACGAGCGCGCCCGGCGCCGGCTCGTACGTCGCCCGGCTGCTCGCCAAGGGCGAGCCCGCGATCTGCCGCAAGATCGGCGAGGAAGCGACGGAGGTGGTGACGGCGGCGCTCGGCGGCGAGGGCGACCGGCGGGTGGTCGAGGAAGTGGCGGACCTGTGGTTTCACACGATGGTGCTGCTCGGGAAGCGGTCGATCGCGCTTGCCGAGGTGCTCGACGAGCTCGCGCGCCGCCACACAGAGCGCTCGGCTCCGAGCGGTTAACGCCCGGTGCGCGTGCGTGCGGGCGGCGCCGCCATCGCCCTCGTGGCCGCCGTCGGCTTCGCGTCCTGTGCGACGGGCACGCGCATCGAGTCCGGCGTCTTTCGCTCGCCGAGCGGTTATCGCGTGACGCTGCCGGGGGCGGAGTGGGACGTGATGACGGAGGACGCGAAAGCCGACCTGCAGCTGCTCCACCGTGACGGACGCGCGGCCATGCTCGCCCACGGCGCCTGCGGGGGCGGGGCGGCGCGGCGGAGCTTCGATGTCCTCACGCGTCACGTCCTCGTGGGGCTGCGCGACCGTACCGTCGTGGACGAGGGCCCGAGGCAGGTGAACGGG
Source organism: uncultured bacterium (assembly GCA_964419375.1). Classification (GTDB taxonomy): domain Bacteria; phylum Methylomirabilota; class Methylomirabilia; order Rokubacteriales; family CSP1-6; genus JBBDXO01. The sequence goes on along the minus strand of CAYQQT010000329.1, from coordinate 3,085 downwards.
CGGACGGCGGCGCACACGGTGGTGGACGCGCGAATGCGGCAGAGCGAGGAGCGGGTGCGCGTGGAGAGCTACGTCGTGAAGGACGAGCGGTGCGTCTACGATCTGCTCTTCGTGGCGGCGCCCGAGGTGTTCGGGGCGCGGCGCCCCGCCTTCCAGTCCTTCGTGGACAGCTTCTCGGCGCCCTAGCCATGGATACCTACCTGCGGCGCACCGCGATGTGGTACGGCGGCGTGGGCCTGCTCGCGGGGCGCGTCTTCGCCAATCTCGCGCTGCCGCCGAAGTACTTCCGCCTCGTCATCCGCGAGATGGAGATCATGGGCGTGCGCTCCATGGCGGTGGCCATGACGGCGGCCGTCTTCACGGGCATGGTGTTCGCGCTGCAGAGCGCGATCAACATGGCGCGCTTCGGCGCCGAGGCCTACGTGGGCCCCATCGTGGCCATGGCCATCTTCCGCGAGCTGGGCCCCGTCCTCACCGCCATCCTGGTGGGCGGCAAAGTGGCCTCCGGCATCGCGGCCGAGCTGGGGTCCATGAAGGTCACCGAGCAGATCGACGCCCTGCGCACGCTGGGCGTCAACTACATCAAGCGCCTCATCGTGCCGCGCCTGCTCGCCGCCCTCGTCGTCTTTCCCGTCCTCACCGCCCTCGCGGACGTCGTGGGCGTCCTCGGCGGCATGATGATCATGTATATCGAGCGCGGCACCGACCTGCGCGCCTACTGGAACGTCACGAGCTACTGGGTGCTGCCGCGTGACTTCCTCACCGGCGTGGGCAAGTCCGTCTTCTTCGGCGCCATCGTGACCCTCATCGGCTGCTACGACGGGCTCAGCACCGAGGGCGGCACCGAGGGGCTGGGGCGGGCCACCACCGCCACCGTGGTGCACGTGGCGGTGGGCGTGATCGTCTCCGACTTCTTCCTCACCAAGCTCTTTCTCATGATGTTCTGGTGATCCGGCATGCCCATCGTCGAGGTCAACGGGCTCACGAAGAGCTTCGACACCGTCGAGGTCCTGCACGGCCTGTCGCTCACGCTCGACAAGGGAGAGACGCTGGTGATCATGGGCGGCAGCGGCTCCGGCAAGACGCTGCTCCTGCGCCACATCGCGGGCCTCATCCGGCCCGACGCGGGCACCATCCGCGTCTTCGACCGCAACATCGAGCACCTGTCGGAGGAGGAGCTGCTGCCCATCCGCCGCCGCATGGGGTACGTCTTCCAGGGCGCCGCGCTCTTCGACTCGCTCTCGGTCTACGAGAACGTGGCGTATCCCCTGCGCGAGCACACGAGCATGCGCGAGCGCGAGATCAAGGAGCGTGTCGTGCACTTCCTGTCGCTGGTGGCGCTGGAGGACACGGTGCTGCCGCTGCTGCCCTCCGAGCTGTCGGGCGGGATGCGCAAGCGGGTGGGCATCGCGCGCGCGCTCATCAGCGAGCCGGAGATGCTGCTCTTCGACGAGCCCACGGCGGGGCTCGACCCCACGAACTCCAAGATGGTGGGCGAGCTCATCGTCGAGCTACGCCGCGGCGTGTGCGACACGTCGATCGTCGTCACCCACGACATCGAGCTCACGAAGACGGTGGCGGACCGGGTGGCCATCATCATGCGCGGGCAGTTCGCGGCGATGGGGCCGCTGCAGGAAGTCATGGACAGGAGCAATCCGGCCGTGCAGGCGTTCCTGTCCGGCGAGGCGAGGTGAGACGTGGTTGAAGAGCGGCGCGAGCTCGGTTTGAAGTTGCGCGTGGGCCTGTTCATCCTGATGGGGCTCGTGGCCCTCCTCGGGATGGTGTACCTGCTCGGCGCGAGGGCGCGCCTGTTCGAGGCGCGCTACACCATCCACGCCGACTTCACGGAGGTGGGCGGGCTCGCGGAAGGCGCCACCGTGCGGCTGGCGGGCGTGCAGATCGGGCGCGTGGAGGCCGTGAACCTGCCCGCGCAGCCGGGCGGCAAGGTGCGCGTGGACATGACGATCACCAAGCAGATCGCCGACCGCATCCGGCGCGACTCCATCGCCCGCATCGAGACGCAGGGCCTGCTCGGCGACAAGATCGTGGAGATCACGGTGGGCAGTCGCGAGGCGCCCGTGGTGGCGGCGGGCGAGGTGATCGGCTCGCGCGATCCCTTCGACATCGGGCAGGTGATGAACGAGAGCTCGCGCATCGTCAAGAGCGTGGGCGTGCTCGCGGAGAGCCTGCACGAGACGGCGGTGACGCTCAACCAGTCCAAGATCATCGAGGAGGCCGCCACCACCGTGAAGTCCGCCCGGCAGCTCACCGACCGCGTCGGTCGGATGATCGATCAGGTCGAGAAAGGTCCCGGCCTCGCCCATACCCTCCTCTACGAGGAGCCGGTCGCGCTCAAGCGCGTCAACGACCTCATCGCCTCCACGCAGGCCGTGCTCGACCGCGTGGAGCGCGGCGAAGGCGCGGCGGGCGTGCTCACCTCGCCGCAGTCGACGGCGGCCGCCCGGCGGCTGGTGGCGGCGATGGATCGCATCGGGCAGATCGCGGACCGGCCCGCCGGCGACGAAGGGCTCCTGCCGGGGCTGCTCTTCGATCCCAAGTACAAGTCCATCCTCGAAGACGTGCGGGTGGTGGCGCACAACTTCCGCGACGTCTCGGACCGGCTCGCGGGCGGCAAGGGCACGCTCGGCAGCCTCGTCAAGGACGAGCCGGGGGACGACGGCATCCGCAAGGCGTCGCAGGATCTGCAGGCGGCGCTGGCGAACCTGCGCTCCATCACGGACAAGATCAACGAGGGGGAAGGCACGGTGGGGGCGCTCATCGCGGATCCCACCATCTACGAGAACCTGGTGTCGATCCTCGGTGGCGCGCAGCGTAGCTTCCTGCTGCGCGGGCTGCTGCGCAATCTCGGCAACAGCGGTGACCGCGCCCGAGACAAGAACGGTAAAGACGGCAAGGACGGCAAGGGCAATGGCGCGCGCGAGTAGCGTCTACCGCTGCCAGGCGTGCGGCTTTGCCGGCCCCAAGCCCGGGACGTGCCCGGACTGCAAGGCGGCCAGCGCCGGATCGAATTTTGTTCAACTGGTAGAAGAGCGCGCGGCGGCGCCCGCGCGCGGCGGGCGGCGGG
>CAYQQT010000328.1:0-4929 GCA_964419375.1 uncultured bacterium | reverse complement strand
GCCGGCCCCGCGCCCGCGCGCGGCGGGCCCAGCGCCTCCCACGCGCGCCGCATCGTCTCGCCCAGCATGGGCTCGGACTCGAGCACCTGGCCGGTGGCGATGCTGTCGCCCTTGCGCAGGAAGTTCCGCTCGCGCAGCTCCAGCGGGTCCATGCCGAGCGCCTCCGCGAGCGCGTCCATCTGGCTCTCGTAGGCCATGCACGTCTGGATGGAGCCGAACGTACGGTAGGCGCTCGCCACCGGGTTGTTGGTGTAGACGGTGACGGCGTCCACCTTCACGTGGTCCACGCGATACGGGCCGGCGGCGGTGACGAGGCTGTAGAGGAGCACCCACGGCGAGAGCGCCGCGTACGCGCCGGAGTCCGACACCAGCTCGGCCTCGAGCGCCGTCAGCTCGCCCGCGCGCGTGGCGCCGGTGCGGTAGCGCAGCACGTACGGGTGGCGCTTGCCGTGCCCGATAAACGATTCTTCCCGCGAAAACACGAGGCGGACGGGCCGCCGCGTCTTCCACACGAGCAGGCCGAGGAGGCACTCCACGGTGACGTCCTCCTTGCCGCCGAAGCCGCCCCCCAGATACGCGCCTTCGAGCCTCACACGGCTGTGAGGCAAGTCGAGCACGTCGGCGACATCACGGTAGTGCTCCAGCACTTGTGTGCTCACGCGCAGGGTGAGCACGCCCTCGGCGTCGATCCAGCCCACGCCCGTCTCCGTCTCCATGTACACGTGGTCCACGAAGGGCGTGCGGTAGGTGTGCTCGACCACCACCGCAGCACTCCGGAAGCCCTCGGCGATGTCGCCCTTGCGCAGATGCCAGCGGCGCAGGACGTTGCCGCCCTCGTGGACGTGCGGGGCTGTGGATTTGAGCGCCGCCACCGCGTCGTAGATCCCGGGCATCGGCTCGTACTCGACGCGCACGAGGTCGGCGGCGGCCGCCGCGGCCTCGGGCGTCTCGGCGGCGATGGCCACCACCGGCTCACCCTGGAAGCGCACGCGGTCGCGCGCGAGCACGGGCTGGGTGGCAAGGATTGCGCCCGCCGTGGCCTCCGCCATCCGCCCCGGCAGCTCCATGCGCATCTCGTTGCGCGGCACGTCGGCGTGGGTGAGCACGGCGATGACGCCGGGCAGCGCCGACGCCGCCGCGGTGTCGAGGCGCGTGATGCGCGCGGAGGCGTACGGGCTGCGCACGATCCGCGCGTGCAGCATCCCGGGCACCGCGAAGTCTCCGGCGAAGAGGGGACGGCCGCGCACCTTCTCCCAGGCGTCCGCGCGCGGCAGGCTCTTGCCGATGACCCGGTAGCTCACACGTCCCAGCCCCCGTCCACGGTGACCGACTGGCCCGTCATGTTCTTCGAGTCGTCGGAGACGAGGAAGAGCACGGCATTGGCGATGTCCTGGGAGACCGTGACCCGGCGCAGCGCCATTTCGTTCTCGTATTCCTGGTAGACCTGCTCGGGCGTCCAGCCGCGCGTGCGCGCCTTCTCGCGGCAGAGCTTGTCCATGCGGTCGCCCGCCACGATGCCGGGGTGCAGTGCGTTCACGTTGACGTTGTGCGGCCCCACCTCGAGGGCGACGGTGCGCGTGAAGCCGCGCAGCGCCCACTTCGAGGACGAGTACGCCGCGCGGTACTTGTAGCCGCGCAGTCCCGACGTGCCGCTGATGTTCAGCACCTTGCCGTACTTCTGCGCGATCATCACCGGCAGCACGTGCTTGGTGGGCAGGAACGTCCCCACGATGTTGGCCTCGAGCACAAATCTGAAGTCCTCCACCGTGATGTCCTGCACGGGCGTCTCGATGGGCCCCGTCACACCGGCCGCGTTGACGAGGATGTCGATGCGGCCGTACGTCTCCTTCGTGCGCGCCACCAGGCGCTCCACGGCGCTCTCGTCGGTGACGTCCGTGGGCACGACGAGCGCGCGACGGCCCAGCGCCTCGATCTCCCTGGCGAGCGTCTCGAGCGGCGCCACGTCGCGCGCGGCGAGCGCCAGGTGGGCGCCCTCACGGGCGAGGGTGAGGCAGATGTCCCCACCCATGCCCTTGGCGGCTCCGGTGACGATGGCGATGCGGCCGGCGAGCTTCATGCGCGGTAACCCTCCAGGCGGTCCTGCGCGCGGAGGGCCTCCGGCCGCTGGGCCGGTGGGCCGTAGCCGCCGCCGCCGCACGTCTCGATGAGCACCAGATCTCCCTCGCGCAGCGCGATGGTTTCCTTGCCGCGCAGCACGCGCGCCGCCGGCCGGCCCGGGTTCAGCGTGATGCGAAAGGGCAGCGCGTCGCCGCCACCCGCGAGGCCATAGGGCGGCACGAGACGCCGCTCGATCATGCTCGTCAGCGTCACGTCCGGTCCCATGACGCGGTAGGCCCGCCGGAAGCCGAGGCCGCCCCGGTGCGCGCCGTCTCCCCCCGAGCCTGGCCGAAGCGCCTGCTCCTCCACCATCACCGGGTACTCGCCCTCGATGACCTCGACGGGCGTGTTCATGACGTTGGACATGTGCACGCGCACGCCGGAGGCGCCGTCCTTGCTCGCGGTGGCGCCCTCGCCGCCGCCGTGGACCTCGTAGAGCACCGCCCAGCGGCCGTCGGGATAGCGCGCGCCGAAGATGAGCAGCCCCGAGGTGGTGGGCCCGCCCGCCGACACGCGGTCGGGCAGCACGGGGGCGAGCGCCTTCATGATGGCGTCCACCACGCGCTGCGAGGTCTCGTGGTTGCCGCCGACCACCGGGCGGTCGGCATCGGCGCGCAGCACCGAGCCCTGCGGCACGATCACGTGCAGCGGCCGGTAACAGCCCTCGTTGGGCGGCACCTCCGGCGCCACCAACGCCTTCATCGCGTAGTAGACCGACGAGCACGCGATGAAGTACGTGGTGTTGACGGGCCCGCGCGCCTGCGCGTCGCTGCCGCTGAAATCGAAGGTGGCCTCGTCGCCGCGCTTGTCGATGCGCACGTGGATGCGGATGCGACGATCCTCCACCCCATCGTCGTCCAGCCAGTCCTCCCCCTCCCACACGCCGTCCGGCAGGGCGCGGAGGGCGGCCCGCATCTGAGCCTCGGACTCGGCGTGGAAGCGCTCGAAGCACGCGGTGGCGGTGGCGGCGCCGTAGCGGGCGAAGAGGTCGTGCAGCCGCCGCGCGGCGACGTCGTTGGCGGCGAACTGGGCGAACATGTCGCCCTCGCGCTCGTCGCGGCCGCGCACGTTGGAGAGGACGAAGTCGATCTTCTCGCGATCGGGGCCCGCGGCGGAGAAGAGCCGCACGGGCGAGATGCGGAGCCCTTCCGGGTAGCACTCGGTGGCGGAGGGCACGTAGCTGCCGGGCACGGCGCCGCCGATGTCGGCCCAGTGGGCGAGGTTGATCGCGAAGGCGACGAGCCGGCCCTCGAAGAAGACGGGCCGCACCGCTTTGACGTCGGGAAGGTGATTGCCGCCCACCTCGGGCAGGTTGAGAAACCACACGTCGCCGTCGGCGAGGCGCTCGGCGGGCACACGCTTGAGGAACTCCTTCACCGTGAAGCCCATCACGCCCATGTGCATGGGGATGTCGCGCCCCTGCGCGATGAGCCGCCCCTGCGCGTCCGTGAGCGCGGAGGAAAGATCGCCCGCTTCCTTCAGCAGCGGCGAGCGCGCCGAGCGCATGACGATCACGCTCATCTCTTCGGCGATGGCATAGAGCGCGTTGCGCACGACCTCCACCGTGATGGGACTGAGATCGCCGTGGATCACGCGCGCGCTCCCGTGTCGATCACGAGGTGGCCGCGCGCATCGGCGGCGCAGCGCTGGCCCGGATAGACGACGGTGGTGGACCACTCGTCCTCGACGAGCGCCGGCCCCTCCACCGCCACCCCCACCGCGAGCGCGCCGCGGTCGTAGCGTGGCAGCGCCACCTGCCCCGCCTCACGGAAGTAGGCGGGATGGTGGCCGAGCGGTCCCGGCGGCCCCGACGCCGCGGGCGGCGCGGCCACCATCGCCTCCCGCGCCACGCTCGCCACCACGCGCAGGTTCACGCACTCCACACCTTCGCCCGTCGCGTAGCCGTAGAGCAGGCGGTGGCGCTGCTCGAAGGCGGCGCGCAGACCCGTGAGGCTGCCATCGCCGTAGTCCACCTCGAGCTCGTAGTTCTGGCCCACGTAGCGCAGGTCGGCGCTGCGGGCCACGTCCACCTGCTCGAGAGCATGGCCTTCGTCGAGCAGCGGCCGCACGCACTGCGCCTCCAGCGCACGGAAGCGGTCGCCGACCACTTTGGCGTCCCAGCTCTCGAGCCGCGCGCGGTACGTCTGCACCGCGTCGTAGCGCAGGGGCGAGACCAGACAGCCCAGCGCCGAGAACGCGCCCGAGTGCGCGGGCACCACCACCCGGCCGATGCCGCACTCGCGCGCGAGGGCGCCCGCGTGCAGCGGCCCCGCGCCGCCGTAGGCGATGAGCGCGAACTCTCTCAGATCATAGCCGCGCTGCACGGACACGAGCCGCAGGGCGCGCAGCATATTGGCGTTCGCCACCTCCACCACGCCGTGGGCGGCCTCGACGAGCGAGAGCCCGAAACGTCGCGCGAGCGGCTCGAGCGCCGCCTCCGCGAGCGCGCGGTGGAGGCGGATGGCGCCGCCGTAGACGCGCTCGGGATCGAGGTAGCCGAGGACCAGGTTCGCGTCGCTCACGGTGGGCTCGGTCCCGCCCTGTCCGTAGCACGCGGGGCCCGGCACGGCCCCCGCGCTGCGCGGGCCGACCTTCAGCGCGCCCGTCGCTTCCACGCGCGCAATGGAGCCGCCGCCGGCGCCGATGGACTCCACCGCCACCATGGGCAGGCGCACCGGGTAGTCGCCGAGCCGGCGCTGCCCCGCCGTCTCGGGCACGCCCTCGGCGATCAGGCAGACGTCGGTGGTGGTGCCGCCCATGTCGAAGGCGAGCGCGCGGCGCAGGCCGAGCGTGCGCGCCACATGCGCGGCC
>CAYQQT010000327.1:0-4951 GCA_964419375.1 uncultured bacterium | reverse complement strand
GGCCGGCTGCTTCGGGGTCCCGGCGACCACGTGGATGGTGGCCGCTTCGGACCCGGGGCGGCTGGGCTCCATCTGCACGCCGTGTCCGGTTCCAGTGAGAGGGAAACGAGTCCTGGAACCCCCGGAGCCCGGCCCGCCTCCGCCGACTACACGGCGGCGGATTCTCGACTCACGAAACCAGAAGGGCGATCGCCAATTCATTCCGTGTATTCGCCGGGGGCCGGCTGCTTCGGGGTCCCGGCGACCACGTGGATGGTGGCCGCAGGCACCGGTGGCGGCTGGGCTGCATCGACACGCCATGTCCGGTTTTGGTGAGTGGCAAACGGGTCCCGGGACCCCGAAGCAGCCGGCGCCCGTCGAATACACGGCGGCGGCTTTGGACTCAGGACAAGGGTCGCGAGCTTCTCAGCGTGGAGGACGGCGGTCGGCCCAGGGTTGGGCTGTCTCGAGTTGAGCGGCGAGACGGAAGAGGCGGGGTTCGTCGCCGAAGGGGGCGACGAACTGGACGCCTACCGGGAGGCGGTCCTGGGTCCAGTGGAGCGGCATGGACATCGCGGGGTTGCCGGTGGCGTTGAAGAGGGAGGTGAAGGCGATGGTGCTGAAGAGCACCTGTTGGAATGTTTCGATGTCGTCGGTCATCGTGTCGATCGCGCCGAGCTTGTGCGGGGGGTTGCACATGGTGGGGGTGAGGAGGACGTCCCATTGCTGGAAGAACCGACCTACCGCGCGGCCGGCGCGGTGGAGCACCTGGACCGATCGGGCGTAATCGGCGGCGGTCGCTTCGCGGCCGTACTGGGCGGTGAGCCAGGTCATCTTCTCGACGTCGTCGGGCTCGAGCGCGCGGCCGAGGGCGGCTGCACGCGTCTCGAGAGCGTTGCGCACGTTGCCCGCGATGATCACGCGCTGCGCCTGGCCGAGCGCCGCCACGTCGATCTCCGGCCGCGCTTCGTCGACGGTATGTCCCAGCGCCTGGCAGAGTCGCGCGGCCGCGCGCGCCGCCTCGCGGCATTCAGTGTCGACGGCCATGCCGTTCCATGGCGTCGTGCACAGGGCCACGCGCAGCCGCCCGGGCTCGGCGCCCACCTCGGTGAGGAACGGGCGCGCGGGTGGAGGCGCCCAGTACGGATCGCCGACGTCGGGGCCCGCCACCGCGTCGAGCAGCGCGGCGCTGTCGCGCACGGTGCGGGTGATGGCGTGACCGATGCTGGCGCCGCTCCACCCCTCACCGAGCATCGGCCCTGCCGGCGTCCGCGCGCGGGTGGGCTTGAGCCCGAACAACCCGCAGCACGAGGCGGGGATGCGGATGGAGCCACCGCCGTCGGTGGCGTGCGCGGTGGGAACCATTCCGGCCGCCACCGCCGCCGCCGCTCCGCCCGACGATCCGCCCGCGCTGTGCACGGGGCTCCACGGATTGCGCGTGGGGCCGAAGAGCCGCGGCTCCGTGGTGGTGGCAAGGCCGAGCTCCGGTGTGTTCGTCTTGCCGACGATCACGAGGCCGGCGCGGCGGTAGCGGGCCACGATCTCGCTGTCGTGGTCCGCCACCGCGTGCGCGAAGAGACGGCTGCCGTTGGCGGTGACGGCGCCTGCCACCTGCACGGTGATGTCCTTGAGCAGGAAGGGCACGCCCGTGAAGGGGCCGTCGGGCAGGCCACGCTCGACGCGTCGTCGCGCGTCGTCGAAGAGCCGGAGGATCACGGCGTTGATTGCGCCGTCGCGACCGTCGATGCGCTCCACGGCCGCCTCCAGCACCTCGGCCGCGATCACCTGCCGGTCGCGCACGAGCGCCGCCAGCCCCAGGCCGTCGTACCGCTCGAACTCGGGAAATCCACCCATCGCGCGCTCCTCCTCTTGCCCGCCACGTGATCGCCTCTCGCGTGTACCACGGCCGGCGCGTCCGCACCACCGCCGTGACCCATCGCCCGAGGGCTGCGTGTATGCTCGAGGCATGAACCGGGCGGATGCGCTGCAGCGGATCACGGAGCTGCGGGAGCAGATCCACCGGCACGACTACCTCTACTACACGGAAGCGCGGCCGGAGATCTCCGATGCGGAATACGACGCCCTCATGCGCGAGCTGCGCGGGCTGGAGTCGGAGTTCCCCGATCTCGTGGCACCCGACAGCCCCACGCAGCGCGTGGCGGGCCAGCCCGTCGACGCCTTCCGGCCCGTGGAGCACCGGGCGGCCATGCGGTCGCTCGACAACGCGACGTCGCCCGACGATCTGCGCGAGTTCGAAGCGCGCATCGGACGCGCGCTGCCTGCCACCGCCTTCACCTACGTGTGCGAGCCGAAGATCGACGGCCTCGGCATCGCGCTGCTCTACGAGCGCGGCCGCTTCGTGCGCGGCGCCACGCGGGGCGACGGGCGCGTGGGCGAGGACGTGACGCAGAACCTGCGCGTCATCCGCACGCTGCCCCTGCAGCTGCGCGGGCGCTTCGCGGAGGCGGAGGAGCTGGAGGTACGGGGCGAGGTGTACATGCCGCGCGCAAAGTTCGAGCGCCTCAACCACGCGCTCGAAGAAGCAGGCGAGCCCACCTTCGCCAACCCGCGCAACGCGGCCGCGGGCGCCGTTCGCCAGAAGGATCCGGCCCTCTCGGCCCGCCGGCCGCTCGACATCTTCGTCTACCACGTGAGCCACGCGCCCGGCGTGAGCTTCACCGCGCATTCCGAGACGCTGGAGGCCCTGCGCGAGGCGGGCTTCCGCACCAATCCGCGCGCGGAGCGGCGGGCGGGGATGGACGAGGTGATCGCATACTGTAACCGCCTGGAAGCGGACAGGGACACGCTCGGCTACGACGCCGACGGCGCCGTGGTGAAGGTCGACGCCCTCGAGCAGCAGCGACGCCTCGGCTCCACCACCCATCACCCGCGGTGGGCGATCGCGTTCAAGTTCGCGGCGCGCCAGGCGACGACGGTGGTGCAGGCCATCGAGGTGAACGTGGGCAAGACGGGGGCGCTCACCCCGGTGGCGAAGCTGACGCCGGTGCCGCTCGCGGGCGTGGTCATCAGCAACGTGAGCCTGCACAACGAGGACGAGATCCGCCGCAAGGACGTGCGCGTGGGCGACACCGTCCTCATCGAGCGCGCCGGTGACGTCATCCCGTACGTCGTCCAGGTGGTGGCGGCCAAGCGGCCGCCCGAGGCCGTGCCCTACCGCTTTCCCGACGCGTGCCCGGCGTGCGGGGGCGTGGCCTTCCGGCCCGAGGGCGAAGCGTACTGGCGGTGCATGAACGCCGCGTGCCCGGCGCAGCTCATGGAGCGCCTGCGCCACTTCGGCTCGCGCCGCGCGATGGACATCGAGCACCTCGGCGAGGCCGTCATCGACCAGCTCGTGGACCGCCACCTCGTGGAGGACTTCGCCGATCTCTATCGCCTGCGCGTCGAGCAGGTGGCGGAGCTCGAGCGGCTCGCGGAGAAGTCCGCCCGCAACCTCGTCGACGCCATTGCGGGCTCGCGCGGGCGCGGCCTCGGACGCCTCCTCAACGCGCTCGGTATCCGCCTCGTGGGCGAGCGGGCGGCGCACCTGCTCGCCACGCGCTTCGGCACCATGGCGCGGCTGCAGACGGCCTCGGCGGAGGAGCTCGCCCAGGTGCACGGCATCGGCCCCCAGATCGCGGAGTCGGTGCGCAAGTTCTTCGACGACGCGACGAACCAGCGCGTGATCCGCAAGCTCGACGCCGCCGGGGTGGACCTCACGGAGCGGGCGGCGCTCGCCGGGCCCGGGCCCCTCGAGGGCAAGAGCTTCGTGCTCACCGGCACGCTGCCCACGCTCGCGCGCGATGCCGCGCGCGACCTCGTGCTGCGCGCGGGCGGGCGCGTGGTCGGCTCCGTGTCCAGGAAGACGGATTACGTGGTCGTGGGCGACGCCCCCGGCTCCAAGGCGGACGACGCGCGGCGGCTCGGCGTGCCCGTCCTCGACGAGGCCGCTTTTCTTGCGCTCGTGCGTCAGGCATGATCGCCGCGTGACCCGCGCCGCGCTCGTCGCCGTCCTGCTGTGTGCCGGCTGCCTCGGGGCCACCACCCCCTCCGCCGCCCCCGTCGAGCAACGCGCCCCCGGCACGTGGACCACGCGCGCGCCTGCCCCGGTGGCGCGGCAGGAAGTGGCGGTGGCGGCCCACGAGGAACACGTCTGGGTCATCGGCGGCTTCGGTGCCTGGGCCGCGCCGGATAGCAAGGTCGAGAGCTACGATCCCGTCGCCGACGCGTGGCAGGAGCGTTCGCCGCTGCCCCTCGCCGTCCACCACGCGGCCGCCGCCGTCGTGGACGGACGCCTCTTCGTGATCGGCGGGTACACGGGCGGCCGCATGCGGTGGACGCCGCTCGCCAGCGTCTACGAGCTCGTCGGGCAGCGGTGGGAGCCACGCGCGTCCATGGCGACGGCGCGCGGCGGGCTGGCGGTCGCGGTCCTCGATGGGCGCGTGCACGCCCTCGGTGGCAGCGGCGAGGGCGTGAGCAGTGCCCACGAGGTGTACGACCCACGCACCGACCGCTGGCGCGCGGCGAACGCGATGCCGACCGCCCGGGACCATCTGGCCGCCGTCGCGTTCCAGGGCCGCGTGTGGGCGCTCGGCGGGCGCGCGTCCTTTTCAGGCACGCAGTACGCCAACGTGGAGATCTACGATCCCGCCACCGACAGCTGGCGCGTGGGCCCGTCGCTGCCCACCGGCCGCGGCGGCATCGCCGCCGTCGCGCTCGCGGATCGTATCCTCGTCTTCGGCGGCGAGGCCCCCTTCAGGATCTTCAATGCCACCGAGATGTACGAGGTCGCGCGCGAGCGGTGGATCGCCATGGCGCCCATGCCGACGCCGCGCCACGGGATCGGCGCCGCCGTCATCGGCGGGCGCGTGTACGTGCCCGTGGGCGGCACCGAGCCGGGCTTCGCCGCCACCGCCGTCAACGAGGCGTACACGCCATGACGGCGCGCGTGCTGCTCGCCGCCACGCTGCTCGCG
>CAYQQT010000326.1:0-4951 GCA_964419375.1 uncultured bacterium | reverse complement strand
GGTGCAAGATCATCTCCACGGTGGCGGCGCGATCCACCGGCCGCGATCGCGCCGTGGGTTCGATGTGTTGCACGCCACCGGGCTGCGCGCGTGCCCGCGCGGGATGCGTTCGTGCCGTGGCGGCGATGCCCCACTTGAGGCGGCGGCGCAACGGTCGATCGCTCACGGGTTCGGCTTACCGCCGGGATTTCCGTCGCTCGAGTATGGCACCCGCGTTGCTTCCCTGTCGGGCGGAGGGACGCGCTCATGAAGGACGCAGTGCCACGGGTCGTGGATCGGCACGGCGTGGTGCTCACGGGACAAGGCCGGGCGTGGATGCCGCACCGGGGCGCGCGCGCCACACGCCCGCCGGGGCGGAGCGAGGATAACGTCGCAATATGTCGCACGTCGCCCCTCTGGCACATCCGATGCAGTTGTTTTCCATGCAGTTGTTTCCGATGCAATTGTTTGAGACGGCGACACCACGGGGAGAGGCCGATGAACATCATCGATGAGGTCATGACGCGCACGGTGGTCACGGTCGGCCCGACCGCGACGATCGAGCAGGCGGCGAAGCTGATGGTGGAGCGAGGGGTGAGCGGTCTGCCCGTCGTCGATGAGGCGGGCGCCTTGCTGGGCATCGTCAGCGAAGGCGACCTCATCGTCCGGCAACTGCCGGCCGAGCGGCTCACGTGGTGGCGGATGTTCTTCGACGATGGCGAGAAGATCGCCCGCGATTACCGCAAGCGGATCGGCACCATGGTCCGCGACGTCATGACGCGCGCGGTGATCTCGGTCGGCGTCGGGGTCGACGTCTCGGTGGCGGCGCAGCTGCTGCATGCGCGCAACATCCGCCGGCTGCCCGTCGTCGCGGAGGGCAAGCTCGTCGGCATCGTCAGCCGCGGCGATCTCGTGAAGCTCTTGGCGGCGCCGCGCCCGATGGCGCCGGCGCGCACCGGGAACGCCCTCGCGGATGAGCTGCGTCGCCGGTTGAACGAGCAGCCGTGGATCACGGATCACGGGCTGGTCGTCTCCGCCGACGACGGTGTCGTCGAGCTGTGGGGCCTCGTCGGCAGCGAGGCGGAGCGCGCCGCTATCGAGACCACGGCCTGGTCGATCGAAGGCTGCCGCGGCGTGAAGAGCAATCTTGCGGTGAACGCCGGATTCGCCTACCACTACGGCGTGTGACACGGGGAAAGGACATCGACATGACGCGTCTTGCTGGCGACGGACGGTTCCGTGCTGATCGTGAAGGCGCCCAAATGACCGCGCGGCGTTCGCGCCGGCGGAAAACGCGCCATGTCACGCCGATCATCGAGGGCGCGGTCGTGGAGTTCGGGGTGGAGCTGACGGGCTATCCGAACGCACGATTGACGGGCGGCGACGTGGACGCGGACTGGCGCGCGGCGGCCGCGAGCGGGGAGGAAGCGGTGGGCGGCAGTGTTTCCACGCCGGACCAGGACGTCGTGGACGAGCTCGGCGAGGCGCTCGGCGTCCCGCAGGAGCCGGACGCCGAGGTGCGGACGTCGGGAGAGATCCTCGAGGAGCGCGACAGCCACCGCTGGTGGTTCGAAGACGGCGGCGACCCGCGGCTGGCGCGCAAGCGGCGCTGATCGTCGGCGGTCCGTCAATCGCGGCGCTTCAGCCGGTGCAGCGCCTTGGTGCGTTGATGCGGTCCGGCGTCCACGGCGGATCGAACACGAGCACGCCCTCGAGCGCCTGCTCCACCCGAGCCGCGCTCGCGGGCGGTGGCCCGTCCGGTGCGCGGTCAAAGGCGCTCATGGCGTCACCACGCTCCCTGCCAGCGGCGCCCGCCGCGTGAAGCACGGCACGGGGTGGTGGACGACGCGCGCGAGCGCGGCACCGAAGAAGATGGCGCCGGCGGCGACGAGCGTGGCGGCGGCGCGGATCGCGGTCGCATCACCCGCACCGACCGCGAGCGTGAGCGCGCTCATGCCCGTCACCAGCAACGCGAACGCCATGCCTTCGGCGGCCGGCCACGAGAGCTGCGCCATCGTCGGCACGGGAGCACGGCCCACGAGCGGCCCGTACGCGCGGTACCACACGAGGAACGGCACGATCTTGAGCATCATGCCGGCGATCGTGAGCGACGCCCAGCCGCCGAAGGCGAGCACGGCATAGGCCATCGCCCACCGCGGACCGCGGACGACATCGAACGCGAGCACGACGCCGAGCGCGGTCGTGGGCACGGCGAAGGCCGTGCCCGCGAGCGTCAGGCGCAGTCCCCAGTCGAGGGCCGGGCGCTTGCGCGCGCGCACCGCCCTCACCACCCACGTCAGGTGCGCCGTGACCGCCGCCGCCACCGCAAGCGCGCCCACGGCGGCGAGCGGGCTTTCGAGCAGCAGCCCCCCCACCGTCATCGGCACGCCGACGCCGAGCCCCCACAGCTGCACGGCGTTCACGCGGCCCTGCGGCTCGGGCGCGAGCAGGAACATCGGATAGATCCGTGCCGAGACGCCGATCACCATCGGCAGCACCCATCCCAGCAGCGCGAGGTGGACGTGCGCGTGCAGGCGGGCGAAGAACGCGCCCGGAAGCCAGGCGCGCACGTGCTCCACGCCGAGCGCGGCGCCGAAGAGCGCCGTGAGCGCGAAGCCCGCGAGCGCGAGCGCCACGAGGCGCGCGGTGAACGTCCACGTCCGCAGACCGCGTGCGCTCAGCGCCGCGTTCAGCACGTGGGTGGCGGTGCCGATCATCAGCAGGCCCGCGCTCCAGAGCAGGCCGGGCCACTGCGCGATGAAGAAATGGCCGACGACCCCCCCCACGCCCGTCAGGAAGATGCCGTACTGCCACCACGCGAGGCGCTCGCTCCACAGGGCCCGTCCGAGCACGATCGGGATGATCTGATAGCTCGCACCCATGATCGTGAGCGTGATCCACCCGAGCGTCAGCGTGTGCGTGAGGGCCAGCAGGCGCGGATGGTAGTAGTGACCCGCGAGCTCCGTGGCGAGCCAGGGCAGCGCGAGCGCCGCCAGCACGAATGCCGCCGCTGCCGTGATCAGGTGCGTGAGCGGCAGCAGCGCCGAGGGGCCGCGCCCCGGCGCGGGAGTCACGCCGCCCTCCTCCGGATGACGATGCGCACCATCCCGGGTGCGGGCTCGTCCGTCTCGTGGGCAAACCCGCGCTCATCGAGCTGCGGATAGAGAAACATCGGCCGCCGGGAATGGATGACCTCCAGCTGCTCGCCGTCCGCGAGCGTGTCGAGCCGCTCGAGGACCAGCGCCATTGGCTGCGGCGGCTCCAGCCCGCGCACGTCGATCGTCACCGTCCGCGCGGGCGCCGGACCGGCCGCGCGGCCGCCGCTGTCAGGCCGTTGCGCGTCGGCGCCGCCACGGTAGAACCACACCGACCAGTCGTCGGCCGCGCGTGCCTGCGCCCAATGCGCGAGGCCGCGCTTGGCGAGAACGCTATACAGCGGTACCGGCTCGAAGGGCGTGCGCAGCTCCAGCGCCTGATCCGCCGCCAGCATCTTCACGGCGGCCATGATCCTCGCGAACGGCTCGTTGCCGTTGCGGATGTCCGCGCGGACGTCGAGGTGGGCGTGACGCGCGGGTGGAATGCCGGCAAGGGCGGCGGGCTTGGGCGCGCCGATGTCAGGCGCCGCCTCCGTATGCGTGTCCGGAGCAGGCTCCGGCTCGCCGACCGCGTGACGCAGCGCCGCCACGAGCTTGGCCGCGTCCACGCCCGCCATCCGCGCCGCCTCCGCCACTGTCACGCGCGGCGCCATCACACGCCGGAGCAGCCGGTTGCGCAGCTTCTCGAAATGCGGGTCGTACGTCGCGAGGAACTCGACGAGCTGGGGATGCTCGTCGAGCAGCCGCGCGAGCGTCGTGTCGCCGGCGATCATGCCAGCGCGTCGAGCAGAAGCTGAAGCTCGACACCGGCCGCCGCCGCCGCCGCGCGCAGCGTCAGGTTCCCGCCGCAGCAGTGATTGATGCCGAGCCGCTGCAGTGCGTCGAGCGCCCCGGGCCGCTGCTTCACCTCGTCCACCGTCAGCTCGGGGTTCACCGCGCGCGCCGGCGCGCCGACCGCCACGCCGCCCGCGTTGTGTCCGCATCCGCATCCGTCCGCCATTGATGTGTCCTCCTTGTCGACAGCATAGCGGCCCTGGAGATCGGCAGGTATGACGCGGGTCATACGGCGTGCGTCGGTGGAGATCTACTCCGCGTCGCCCCCCGCGAGGTCACGCAGCGCATCGACGGACGGCACGACGAGATGATTGCCGTGCTCGCGCACGAGCCCGTCCTTGAGCCAGCGGCTGAACACGCGGATCGTGGTCTCGACGGTGGTGCCCGTCATGTCGGCGAGGCTTTGCCGGGTGAGGTGAAAAGGCAGAGTGAGCCCTTGGGCATCGCGCGTGCCCTCGCGCTCGGCCAGGCGGAGCAGCGTGGCCGCCAGCCGTGCTTCGACCGGATCGGAGGCAAGCGACTTCACGGAATCGTGGGCGGTGCGCAGGCGGCGGCCGATCATCAACGCCATCTCGCGGATGATCGACGGGTGACGCTCGCTCAGCGTGATGACCGGATCCGAAGGAATCTTCACGACCATGGTGGGCTCCGTCGCCTGGGCGGAGGCGGGATACGGGCGGCGCTCGATCACCGCCACGCCGCCGAACGGCTCACCGGGGCCGAGCAGCTCGAGCACGACGTCCTTACCGGCGCGCGACTGCCGGAAGATCTTGACGTGGCCCGAACGGACGAAGCAGAACCACGTGGCGGGATCGCCTTCGGTGAAGATGTACTCCCGGGTCCGGTAGGCGTCCTCGCGCGCGACGGCGGCGAGGGGCTCGATCTCCCTGGCCGGAACGGCGGCGAAGACGGTGCTGGCCTTCAGGAATTCCGCGATGCCCTTGGCCGGCATGCGCGGATGATAGCACCCCGTTCGGCGCGCCCGACCGGGGCGCGGCTGCCCCGATGCGGCTGCGCCGCCTCGGGCGCGAGCGCGCGTTCCG
>CAYQQT010000325.1:0-4953 GCA_964419375.1 uncultured bacterium | reverse complement strand
GCCACGGCGGTGCCGGGGCGCTGCCGAGCGTCGGGGGGCTTGGGGGGCCCCTTCGAGGCCCCCCATCCAACTAGACGGCGTAGGGGGAGACTTCGCTCAGCGTGAGGGCGTGGGCGTCGACGTCGTCGGGGTAGTAGGAGTACCACTCGGGCTCGTGCGCGAGGGACGGCGCCAGCTCGGGCAGGAGGGCGTCGATGCTGAAGGCGGTGGGGATGGCGGCCTGGAGCGCGGCGCACTCGTGGACGCCCATGAGCAGGGTGGCGATCCGCGGCTGCTCCAGCGAGTGGGCGAGGAGCAGGTACGCGGGCTGATAGAGGCTTACCGCGCGCTCGACGAAATGCGCCAGCTCCGAAAGCACGGGCGCGGAGCGGCCACCACGGGCGGTGAAGAGCATTAGCGCGAGCGCGGAGGCGTGCAGCGGCACGCGCCGGAACTCGCGCACGACGATGAGCGTGTGATCGCCCGGCTCGGGCGTGGGGTCGCGCCACTCGTGTACCGCCGCGTCGTGCACGGAGTACACGGCGAAGCGATCGGGGTCCTCCACACTCCGGAAGCGCGAGCGCGCGTGAACGCGCGCGTCCAGCAGATCGTCGCTTTCGTAGCGCTCGTCGTACATCCGCGACGGCCTTCCAAGAGCCGTCGAGTACAGCCGCAGACCGCGCATCCAGACGGGGCGTGTTCGAAGCATGAGAGCAGGGATAGCAACCGCCGTGCCGAACCGTCGCCGCGAAAATCACCACTCTTTCAGTTACATGCAGTCCACGCCGAGAATTTCAATCTCACGCGTCGGACGCTCGCGCGTCAGGGCGGTGACGAGTGTCGGCGCCTTTGTAACGCTGGAAGCGCCGCCGACGACGTCGAGGCGCGGCGCGGCGTGCGCGATGGTCGTCCCCGTTTCTACGCGACTAGGAAATATTTTCTCTGCTCCGCGTCGAACTCATGCTTGGCGCCGGGAGTGCGTGTGTATCATGAAAGGCGAAGGAGCCAACCGAACTCCCTTGTGCCTTACGTGACAGCGGACATACTCTACCGGCTCGCCAACGTTGTGCTCGCGGCATCGGCCCTGAGCGTCGCCGCGCTCATCGTCGCGGCCATCCAGCGCCGTCCTGCCCGCAAGCTCGAGCCGCTCGGTCTCGTCTTCTGCCTCGTCTTCCTGGCCGTCGGCCTGCGCGCCGCCGTGCGCGTGTGGGCGAGCGCGCCCGCCGAGATGCCGGAGACTACCGTGGCGATGCTCATCGCGGCGGACTGGGTGGCGGCGGCCGCCACCGTCGCCTTTCTGCTCCTGCACCCGCGCTACTCGATCTTCATCGAAAGCGTGAACATGGTGCGCGAATACGAGACGGGCTACGCGCAGAAGGACCGCGAGGCGAAGGCGCTCGGGCAGGTCAATGAGGAGCTGAGGCGGCTGGACGAGCTCAAGTCCGAGTTCCTCGCCATGGTCAGCCACGAGCTGCGCACGCCGCTCACGGCGATCATCGGCTACAGCCGGCTGCTCAGCCGGCAGGTGCACGGCACGCTCAGCCCCAAGCAACTCGAGCACCAGGACGCCATCTTCAGGAGCGCGCAACGACTGACCGATCTCATCAACGATCTCCTCGACGTCTCGCGCCTGGAAGCGGGGCGCGTCGAGCTGCAGCCGCGGCCCACGGACCTGCGCGTCGCCGTCGATCAGGTCACCGCCGTGATCGCGGTCGCCGCGCATGCCAAGCAATTGCGCATCACGAACGCGCTGCCGCCGGACCTGCCTGCGGTGACCGCCGATCCCGCGCGGCTGCAGCAGATCCTCGTCAACCTCATGGGCAACGCGGTGAAGTTCTCCTCTGCGGGCCGCTCGGTGACGGTACACGGGGGGCGCCACCGCGACCAGGTATGGGTGACGGTGGAGGACACCGGCGTGGGTGTCGCCAAGGACGAGCTGGTACGGATCTGGGATCCGTTCTACCAGGTGGAAGCGCCCATGCGGCGCCGCCACGGCGGCTCCGGGCTCGGCCTCGCCATCGTGCGACGCCTCGTGGAGCTGCACGGCGGCGTCGTGCGCGCGGAGAGCGAAGGCGTGAACCTCGGCAGCCGCTTCACCTTCACGTTGCCGGTGGCGGCGGAGCCGCTGCCGCGTGAGGACATCACGCCCGAGCCCGTGAGCACGATGTTCGAGCCGGTGCTCGGCGGCCGCGACGTGCTCATCGTGGAGGACGAAAAGCAGAACCAGAACCTGATGCGGAGCGTGATCGAGGACATCCTCGGCGGTCACGCGCGCGTGTGTGACGACGGCGAGCAGTGCCTCTTCGAGGCCGCGGAGCATCCTCCCGCCCTCATCCTGCTCGACCTCATGCTGCCCGGCCTCAGCGGCTGGGAGGTCGCGCGTCGGCTGCGGCAGAACCCGCGCACCTCGTCGGTTCCCATCATCGCCGTGTCCGCGTTGTCCCGGTCCCAGGAGCGGGAGGCGGCGCTGCACGCCGGCTGCGACGCTTACCTCGCCAAGCCCTTTACGCTGGAGGACATGGCGCGACTCATCACGGCGACGCTCGAAACCCAAGGGGTAGGCTCTCGATGAGCACGGATGCAGAGTCCGGCCGCATTCTCGTCGTCGAAGACAACCGCGATACCTCCGCGCTCCTGCGCGATCTGCTGGAAGCGGAGGGCTACGAGGTCGCCTCCGTGCTCACGGGCGAGGCCGCCTTCGAGGCCCTCGATGCCACGCCCGACGTCGACCTCCTCGTGCTCGACCTCATGCTGCCGGGGATGAGCGGCTACGAGGTCATCGAGCGGCTCCGCGGCCGCGCCGAGCTCGCCGACATCCCGGTGCTCGTGCTGAGCGCGCTCGCGTCCGTCTCCGCGCGCGTGCGCGGGCTGCGCGACGGCGCCGACGACTACATGACGAAGCCGTTCCTGCCCGAAGAGCTGGTGGCGCGCACGCGCACGCTCGTGACGCGCCGGCTGCTCTCGCGGCGCACGGGGGAGATGGAAGCGCTCGCCCACATCGCGCAGGCGGCCCTCACCGCGGTCACGCTCGACGTGCTCCTGCAGCGGGTGGTCGAGGTGGCGGTGGAGGTCTTCAGCGCCGACGCCGCCACCATCCTCCTCATCGACGAAGCGCACCACCTGCTCCGCACGCGCGCCGCGGTCGGTCTCGGCGGGGACATCAGCGCGCGCTCCGTGCCGCTCGGCGTGGGCGTCGCCTCCATCGCCCTCACCACGCAGTCGCCCGTCCTCATCCTCGACGGCGCTTCCCAGGACCCGCGCACGGCGAACGAGCCGGTGCGCGGCGAGGGCTTTCGCTCACTGATGGTGGCCCCGCTCATCGTGGCGGGCGTGCCCCTCGGCGTGCTCGAAGTGGCCCGGCGCTCGCGCCGGCTCGACCCCCGGCTGGAGCGGCTCGTGCGCATCGTGGCCGATCGCGTGGCGGTGGCCATCCAGCACGCCCGGCTGGAGAGCGAGGCGCGCGACCTCGCGGACGTCGTGCGGCGCATCGGCGAAGGCGTCATCGTCGTGGACGCCGACGACCACATTGTCTTCGCCAACCGCGCCTTCCAGGAGATGATCGGCGCCCCCGACGACGCCCTCACGGGCGTGGCGTGGACGCGCTTTCTCGCCAGCGCCCAGGACGTCGGCTCCCTCACGCGGCAGATGCGCGGGCCGGCCTTCCAGGGCGAGCTGCTGCTGCTCACGAAGGCGGGCGACCCGCGCCCCGTGCTGGTGACGTTCTCCACCCTGCAGGGACGCGAGGGCGTGCAGCGCATCGGCGTCTTCCGCGACATCAGCCGCGAGCACGAGCTGCGCTTCCGCGTCATCCGCGAGCAGAAGTTCCGGACGCTCGGCTCCCTGGCGGCGGGCGTGGCGCACAACATCAACAACCGCCTCACCCCCGTGCTCGGCTGGACGGAGATGCTGCTGGAGCGCCTCGCCTCCGACGAGGCGATCGAGACGAACGAGCTCAAGCACGCGCTCAACGTCATCAACCAGGGCGCCTCCGACAGCGTGGAGACGGTGCGGCGGCTGCAGGAGTACTCGCGCCCGGCCCGCGTGAAGGGGCCGGAGGGCGTGCAGCTGCGCGACGTGCTCGAGCAGCTGCTCGCGCTCACGCGGCCGCAGTGGGACAACGAGGCGGCCCGGCGCGGCATCCGCTACGAGATCGACCTCAAGGCGGAGCCGGCGCCCGCCATCCTCGCGGTGGCGAGCGAGATCCGGGAGGCGCTGCTCAACATCCTCGAGAACGCGCTGGCGGCGATGCCGGATGGCGGCCGCCTCACCCTGCACGTGCGCGGCGAAGACGACCGCGCCGTGGTGTCCATCGCGGACACGGGGAAGGGGATGAGCCCCGAGGTGCAGCGGCTCGTGTTCGAGCCCTTCTTCACCACGCGGGGCAACCAGGGCGGCACCGGCCTCGGGCTCAGCCTGGCGCAGGAGATCATCAACCGCTATCGCGGCACGATCTCCCTCGCGAGCGCGGAGGGCGTGGGCACCACCTTCACGCTGTCGTTTCCGTCGATCACCGAGGAAGCGGCGCGCCCGCCCGCCTTCCTGCCGTCGCTCGACCCGCTGCGGATCCTCGCCGTAGAGGACGAGCCGGAGGTGCTCGACGTGGTGCGCGCGATGCTCGCCACCGCCGGTCATACGGTCTTCACGGCCGCCTCCGGGCGCGAGGCGCTCGAGCTGTTCCAGCGCGAGACGGTCGACGTCGTCATCACCGACCTCGGCATGCCTGGCATGACGGGCCTGGCGCTCGCCGCGGCGATCAAAAAGCTGCGAACGCTGCCCGTGATCCTGCTCACCGGATGGGCCGACGAGCTCGACGAGAGCCAGGCGCCCAACGTGGATGTCGTTCTCGCCAAGCCGTTCACGCGCGAGCGCCTGCTCGACGGCCTAGCCCGCGCCGTCCCCGACCGCGTCCGTCCTGGATAACGGGCGCTGAAAACGGCGCATCTGCGTCGTTGCCTCCTCGTTCGTCGCTGCGGC